>JAWVEW010000070.1:0-6270 GCA_033856495.1 Miltoncostaeaceae bacterium
CACTCCTGCTCACGGGCCGGCCCGGCACCGAGGCGGTGGATGGCCGCGTCTTCTTTCGGACCGCCGGCGGGCCGGACGTCCGCGGTCCGGCCGTCGTGGTGGACGGCCAGGCGCCAGCCGGCGTGCCCGTGGTTGCGGCCGACGTCCGTGGGGCCGGAGCTGCGCTCGCTGCACTGCTCTTCGACCTGGGGCACCGCGATCTCGCCGTCCTCAGCTGGCCGGGAGCCCCGGAGCGCCTCGCCGGCGTGGTCGGGGGCTGGCGCGGCCCGACACCGCTCAGGGTCTACAGCGCGGGGGCTCCGGAGCCGGTCGGGGCCACGACGCTCGCGAGCCTTGCCGAGGCGGCGTGGCCCACGCACGCCGACGGGGAGGCGGCCGGGCGGGCGGCCCTGTCCCGCCGGCCTCCGCCCACGGCGCTCCTCGCGCTGAGCGACACCCTCGCCATCGGCGCGCTGCACGCGGCGCATTGGATGGGCCTCCGCGTGCCCCAGGACCTGTCTGTGGCGGGGTTGGACGACCTGCCGGGCTCCGATGCCCTCGGGCTGACGACCGCCTTCGTCCCTTACCAGCCTCTCGGCGAACGTGCCGGGAACCTGCTGGCGGCGCAGCTCACCGGCGCCCCGCTGCCGTCGGGGCCCGAGCTTCCCACCGCGCTGGCCGTGCGCCGCTCGACCGACCGGCCGCCCTCCCGCGCCTGACCCTGCGGGGCCCGGTCAGCGCCGGGCGGGCACCCGCACCACCAGCGTCGTGCGCGCACGCTTCAGGACGTACCCGGTGGGGTGCGCGCTCAGGGCGATCGCGTAGCGGCCCACCCTGCGCGGGGCCCGCAGCAGCACGGCGTTGGTCCCCCGCTTCGCCCTCGGCCTGACCAGGCTGACACGCTTCTTGCCGCGCAGCACGCTGATGGTCATCCGCGCCGGCGCGCCGATCGCGAAGCGCAGCCTCACCCGGGCCCCCGGACGGGCGGTCAACCCGCGCCCGAGCACGCGCAGCGAGAGCGCCTTCGGCCTGGACACCATCGGCGGACCCGCGGGCCCGGCGGTGCCGGCAGGGGTCGTGACGCCGGCCGGGGCGCTCGGGGCCGAGCGGTTTCCGGCCGCGTCGACCGCCGTCACCACGTAGCTGTAGGAGGTGGCGGGCGCCACCCCCGTGTCGCTGTAGACGGTGGCGGAGGCGGGGACCGTGGCCACCGCGACCCCGCCGCGCGACACCGTGTAGCCGGTGACCGCGACGTTGTCCGTGGACCCCTGCCAGGCGAGGTCGACGTGGGTCGCCGAGACGGCGGTCGCCGCCAGCGCGGTGGGCGCGGTCGGCGGGCTCGTGTCCCCCGACGGGCCGACCAGCGGCAGGGTCACGCTCGCCGGCGCACTCAGGGGGGAGGCGTTCCCCGCCGCGTCGACGGCCCGAAGGGCGTAGGCGTGCGTGCTGCCCGGCGTCACCGTCGAGTCGCGGAAGCTGGCGGCCGGCCCGATCGCGGCGATCCGCGAGCCGTCGCGGTAGACGTCGTAGGCCGTGACCGCGAGGTTGTCCACGGCGGGCGACCACGTGAGGTCCACCGCGAAGGGGCTCGCCGCCACGGCCGCGAGCGAGGTGGGCGCCGAGGGCGACTGGCTGTCGACGACGAAGGCGGTGTCGACCAGCACGTCGTCGAAGGCGACGTCGTAGACGCGGCCCGAGGATGTGTCGTCGCCGATCTGCAGACGCGCGGCCAGCGTCGAGCCGAACGCGCCGGGCGCGCTCAGCTCGGCCACCCCCGCCCCGTCGAGCCAGACGTCGCTGCGCCCCGAGGCCCCGTTGACCAGCAGGTGCACCTGCACCTCGTGCCAGACGCCCGGGGCGACCGACGCGGCGGTGGTCGTGATCGGTCCGCCGGCGATCTGCCCGGTGAGCTTGCCGGTGGGGCTGCGGCCGATGGTGAGGATCGGCGTCCCGGTGGCGGTCGCAAGCCGCGCCAGCGCAACCTGGGTCGCGCCCTGGCTCACGACCTTGAAGCGGACGCGGGCATACAGCTCGGAGAGGCCGCCGCCGAGCGTCTTGTACGCGCGCTGGCCGGCGCCGCCGGAGCTCGTCGCACGCGCCGCGAAGGCGCCCGCGCTGACGTCGGTGGACTGAACGGTCAGGCCCGTCACGGAGGTCCAGCGGGAGAGGTCGCCGCTCTCGAAGCCGTCGCTGAACACCACCGGCGTCTCCGCCGAGGCGACGGCGCTCGGCTGCGAGGCGTTGCCGCCCGCATCCCGCGCGACCACGACGTAGAAGTACGAGCCGAGCGGGGAGACGGTCGTGTCGGCGTAGGTCGTGGTGGCGGCGCCGACGAGGCTCGCGACCGGGGCGCACGGGCCCGAGCCGCCCGGCGAGCAGTCGCGGTAGACGTCGTACCCGGTGACGCCCGTGTCGTCGCTGGACGCCTGCCAGGCGAGATCGATCTCGACGCCCGAGACCGCCGTCGCCGTGAGGCCGGTGGGCGCCGTCGGAGCGGTCTCGTCGGCGATGAAGACCGGGTCGACGGCGACCTCGTCGAACGCCGCGTCGAAGGTGTGGCCGACGCTGTCACCCAGCTCAACGCGCCCGATCTGGCCCACGGCGACGGACAGCGTCCTGCTCATCCAGTCGACGCGGGCGCCGTCCAGCCAGACCTCGCTCTCGCTGGAGGCGCCATTGGAGAGGAAACGGACCTCGACGGTATGCCATTTGGCGTCGGCCACGACGGGCGAGGAGCTGCCGGTCGACGTCCCCGTCACGCCGAGGCGCCCGGTCGAGGACACCGACAGTGTGAGGAGCCGCGTCCCGACCGCCGTGTCGAAGCTCAGCAGGTTGAACAGGCCGGACTGCCCGAGCACCTTGAAGCGCACGCGGTAATGGAGCTGGTTCTGCGCGGGGAGGCTCTTGAATGCGAACGCGGCCGTCCCCGCGCCGGTCGCCCGAGCGGCGTTGGCTCCGCTGAACACCTGCTGCGCCTGGACCGCCAGCCCGTCGCCCGTCCCGTCGTCCCACAGGGCCAGCCCGCCACTCTCGAAGTCGTCGCTGAAGAGCACGACCTGCGGGTTCGTCGTGGCCGACGCCTCGTTGCTCGGCGCCGACTCGTTCCCGGCGGCGTCGCGCGCCACCACCGTGTACCGGTACATGGTGCCGGCGCTCGCGGTGGTGTCCGCGAAGCTCGTCTCGGGTCCGGCCTGCTTGAGCAGGGTGCCGTCCCGGTACACGTCGTAGCCGGTCACGCCCACGTTGTCGAGGGCGGGCGCCCAGGACAGGGCCACACGGGTGCGCGACTGGGCCACGGCCTGCAGGCCGCCGGGCGGGGCCGGCGCCTCGAGGTCGGGAGCGGCGCCGGGGGCGCCGTGGCAGCCGACCGACCCTGCGTCCAGGGTCACGCCGTTGACGTTGGCGAACCGGTAGGCGGCGCCGGCCGGGTTGAGCTCGAGGCGGAGGGCGCCGAACTCCTTGGAGAAGGCGGCCGCGACGCGGTCGTCGCTCTGGACGAAGAGCTGGAGGGCGTGACCGCCGGTGCCGACGACGAACTCGGTGGGCCCGCCCGGGTTCACCGCGCCCGCCGCGTCGAGCGGCTTCCAGCGCTGGTAGGTGTGGTCGTGGCCGTTGAGCACGACGTCCACGCCGCGCTGGGCGAGCAGCGCCCAGACCTGGTCCATGCGGGTGGACGCGCCCTCCTGGCCGATGTTGAACCGGGGGTGGTGGAAGTAGACGAGCGTGCAGGGCTGGGTGTTGGCGGCCAGGTCGCCCGCCAGCCAGTCGTACTGCGGCGATCCCGGACCCGTCTGCCCGAGCTCGGCGTTCGAGTCGAGGCTCACCAGGTGCCAACCGTGCGTGTCGACGCTGAAGTAGGACGGGACGTTGTCCCAGTAGTCGAAGTATCCCGGCGCCGCGCCCGCCACGTACTCGTGGTTGCCGACGGTCGGGTCCGTGATCCCGCGGAAGCGCCCGAACAGGCCGGCGGCGCCGGCGTCGCCGTACCAGTTGTCGAACTCGGTCCGGGTGCCCTTCTCGTAGACGTCGCCGAGGTAGAGGAAGAGGTTCGGGTTCCAGGACCCGATGAGGTTGACCACGTTGGCCTCGCTCACCTCGCCGCCGGCGCCATCGCCCGCCGCCGCCAGCACGAAGGGCGCCCCGGCCGCGGGCTGCGTCCCCGGCGTCGGAGTGAAGCCGTTGGTGTTGACCGGCGGCTGGATCACGCCGTTGACGAAGGTGAGGCCGATCGAGGCCGCGTCGGTCATCAGACCGTCGCGCAGGAGCGCCTGGGCCGAGAGCGAGTGGAGTCCGTCCACGAAGCGCGCGGTGCGGAGCGTGAACGTGTACCGCCCGCTGCCGTCGGCCGCGTAGTCGGTGAGCAGGTACTGGCCGTCGAGCGAGAAGACGAGCCGCTGCACGCCGGGGCTCGCGCCGGTGACCGCCACGGTTCCCGACACCCCTGCCGCCCCGCTCAGGCCGGCTCCGTCGGCGGGCGACTCGATGCAGACGGTGACCGAGTAGGCGCCGGACGGGGGGTTGGTAACCCTGCAGCTCGTGCCGGCGGCCTGGGCGCGCCCGGGGGAGCCGATCAGGGCGAGGGCACCGAGCAGCGCGCCCACGATCGCGATCGCGGCCGCGGCGATGCGGTTGCGGCGCCGGCGGGCGGGGCCCCGGGAGCGGGGTTCGGCGGTCAGAAGAACGTCCATGTCCTCATCTCGGCGCGTCGGGGCCGAGACCGGGCCCCGGCGTCCCATCCACATGCTGCCAAGCCGGGTCGCTCCGCACACTGGGCATACGGGCGGTTCGGCACCGCCGTTCAGCCGGTCGCCTCCACGCTGACCAGACGATCGCCGCTTCGATCGGCGAGCGCCCGGTCCGTCCCGGCCCCGCCGTTCGCCAGGTCCGGCCCGTGGTCGACCACGTTGATCGCGTCGGCGCCGGCGCCGCCGGCGACCCGGTCAGGGCCCAGGCCGCCGCGGATCTCGTCGCGTCCCGGTCCGCCGGCCAGCCGGTCCGCCCCGTCGGACCCGTCGATGTCGTCGTTCCCTGCGGCGCCGGCCGCGGTGTCGTCGCCCGGCCCCGCGCGCAGGACGTCGTTCCCCGGCCCGCCGTCGATCCGGTCGGGGCCGCCGCCGCCGAAGATGGTGTCCGCTCCGCCCTCGCCGAGGAGCCGGTCGCCGCCCGGGCCGCCGTTCAGCGCGTCCCGGCCCGGGCCGCCCCGGACCAGGTCCCGCCCGGTGCCGGAGCGGATCCGGTCGTCGCCCGCGCCGCCGAGGATCGTGTCGTCGCCGGCGTCGCCGCCCAGCACGTCGTCGCCCGGCCCGCCGATGAGGGTGTCGTCGCCGCCCTCGCCCGAGATCGTGTCCGGCCCGCCGAGGCCGCAGATCACGTCGTCGCCGGGCGTGCCGACGAGGACGTCCCGACCCGGCGTGCCGCTGATGGTGCAGCCGGCCCCCGCGACGACCGGGCCCGGGACGCCCGGGCCGCCGCCGGCGCCCGTGCAGGCGTAGGAGCCGGAGTCGATCACGCGGTCGTTGACGTTCACGAAGCGGTAGGTGGCCTGACCGGGGCGGAGCTCCAGCTGGAGGACGCCGAAGCCCTGGCGGCGGGTGTCGACGCCGAAGGCAAGACGCCCGTCGGCGCGGGCGAAGGCCGTGACGCCGCGGCCGCCGGTGCCCACCACGAACTGCGTCACGCCGGTCTGGCTGGGGGCCCCGAGGCCGTCGAGGGGCGTCCAGCGCTGGTAGCTCTGGTCGTGGGCGGTCAGCACCAGGTCGACGCCCGAGCGGGCCAGCAGCGACCAGATGGCGCCGAGGCCGGGGTCGTCGCCCTCGGGTCCGACGCTGAAGACGGGGTTGTGGAAGAAGGCCAGCGTGCAGGCGGCCGGCCGCGCCAGGTCCTGCTCCAGCCAGCGGTACTGTGGCGTGCCGGGGCCGCGCTGCCCGTACTCGACGGTGGAGTCCAGGCTGACGATGTGCCAGCCGGCGGCGTCCAGGCTGTAGCTGTGCGGCGCGTTGTTCCAGTAGTCGACGTAGCCGGCGGCCCGGGCGGTGGCGTTGTCGCGGTTGCCGGGGGCGGGGTTGGTCACGGCCCGCAGCCGCCCCCACAGCTGGCCCGGGCCGCCGTACCAGTTCAGGAACTCGGTCGGCGTCCCCTCGTCGTAGACGTTGCCCAGGTAGAGGAACATGCTCGGGTTGAGCGCGACCGCGAGGTCGCTCACGCGGGCCGCGTCGGCGCCGCCGTCCGCACCGTCCCCCACCGCCACCACGGTGAACGGCGAGCCCGCCGGCGGCGGCGCGCCCGCGGCGG
>JAWVEW010000071.1:0-4344 GCA_033856495.1 Miltoncostaeaceae bacterium
GTTCGCCGCGACACCGGCGACAAGGTCGCGGTGCCCCTTGCGGGCGCGGTGGAGCAGGTCGTCGACGCGCTCGCCGACGTCCAGCGGACGCTCTACGAGGAGGCGCTCGCCCGTCGCGACAACGGGACGGTCGAGGCCGCCACGCCCGAGGAGGCGCGCGAGGCGAGCGAGGCGGGGTTCGCGCGGATCCCGTGGCAGCGGCTGGGTGCCGAGGGGGAGGCGAAGCTCGCCGAGGCTGCGGTGAGCGTGCGCTGCCTGCTGCGACCGGACGGGTCCCTCCCTCGGAGCGAGGACGAGCCGGACCTCGTCGCGGTCACCGCCCGCGCCTACTAGTGGGCCACTAGGGCGCCGCGGCGGCTGCGGACCCTGCCGGCACGGCCGGCGCGGCCGCCTCGGGGTGGCCGACGGCCTCGAGCACCAGCACCGCGACGTCGTCGCGCGGCCGGCCGGCCTGGAACCCGATGACGGCCCGCTCGATCCGCTCGGCGACCTCTGGCGCCTCGAGGCCGGCGCACTCCGCGAGGAGGCGGGACAGCCGGTCGGTTCCGAAGAAACCGTCCGCGCCCCGCGCCTCGATCACCCCGTCGGTGTAGAGGACGAGCAGGTCCCCCGGCGCGAGCTCCACCTCGACGGCCGCGAGCTCGATCTCCTCGAACACCCCCAGCAGGCTGCCGGCCGAGCCCACGGGCTCGACGCGGCCGTCGGCCCGCCGGACCAGCGGCGGGGGGTGTCCGGCGCAGGCGAGCACCAGACGCGCTCCGGTCGCGCTCGTCTCGAGGCAGGCGCACGCCGCGGTGAGGAAGACCACCGCCTCGCCGTGGCGCACGATCACCTCGTTGAGCTGCTCGAGGAGCTCGACCGGGTGGCGCACCCGCACGCCCGCGGCCCGCAGCGCGTGCCGGGCAAGGGCCGCGAGCGCCGCCGCCTGCGGCCCCTTGCCGCAGACGTCGCCGATCACGACGGCCCAGGTCTCCTCCCCGGTCTCGAAGATGTCGTAGAAGTCCCCGCCGACCTCGACGCCCTCGCCGGCGGCCTGGTAGCGGGCGGCCAGCCGGACACCGGGTATCTGGGGCAGGAGCGGCGGCAGCAGGCTCTCCTGCAGGCTCTGGGCGATGCGCCGCTGCTCCTGGAAGAGGCGCGCGTTGTCCACGGACAGCGCGGCGCGGCGGGCGAGCTCCTCGACCAGGGCGACGTCCTCCGACCCGAGGCGCCGTCCAGACTCGCCGCAGGCGATCGTGAGCGCGCCGATCGTCCGGCCGCGCGCCCGCAGCGGGGCGCTGACGAAGCAGGTGAGGCCGAGCCCGCGCATGAGGCGCAGGTGCTCCTCGTCGCGCGCGGCGGCGACCAGGTGCTCGTCGCTCAGCTCCGGCATGTGCTCGGTGCGCCCGCTGCGGATCACGGCCGCGACCCCGCCCCCGGCGTGCGGGTCGGCCGGGTAGCGCCGGAAGAGCTCCCGGGCGATCGCCACCCGCGCGGGGTCGACCCCGACGATCGCCGCCGGACGGATCTCCCCGGCGCCGCTGACCACGTGCACGGCGCACCAGTCGCCGAGCCGCGGCACCGCCAGGTCGGCCAGGCGCCTCAGGCGGTCCTCCTCGCCGGGGGGCGCGTCCATCAGCGCCACGCTGGCCTCGGCGAGGAACGCGAGCCCCTCCTGCGCGGCCTCCGCCCGTCCCCGCGCGGCCTGCTCGCTCAACAGCAGCCTGGCCCGCTCGGCCTCCCCGGCGCGTCGCTCGCTGACGTCGCGAAGGAAGCCGGTGAAGAGCGGCGCGCCGTCGATCTCCACGCGCTCGATCGCCAGCTCCACGGGGAACTCGCTGCCGTCCCGGCGCATCCCGGTGAGCTCCACCCGGCGTCCCAGGATGAGGCTCTCACCGGTGGCGAGCGTGCGTGTCAGGCCGGCGCGATGGCGCTCGCGCAGCGCCGGCGGGACGATGAGCTGAGCCAGCTCGCAGCCGACCGCCTCGGCGCGCGACCAGCCGAAGGTGCGCTCGGCGGCCGGGTTGAACTCGACCACCGTGCCCCGCCCGTCGATCGTGATCACGCAGTCGAGCGCCGCCTCCAGCATCGCGCGCTCGCGCGCCTCTCGCTCGCGCAGCGTCGCCTGGGCCTCGCTGCGCTCGACGAACAGGCCGATCTGGCTCCCGAGCGCCGCCACCATCGCCAGCGCATCCTGGTCGGGCGCACGCGGCTCGTCCGCCAGGAACTCCAGCACGCCCAGCACGGCGCCGCGGCGGACGATCGGGAAGGCGAGCGCCCCGCGCAGGCCGGCCGCCTCGGCGGCGGCCGCTCGCGTGAAGTTGCCGTCGAGCAGCACGTCCTCGATGGCGACCGCCGCGCCGGTCGCAAGGACGCGGCCGGGCAGCCCGATGCCTCCGGCGAACGTGAGCCTGCGGCTGATCGCCTCGAACTCGTCGGCCGCGAAGCCCGGGGCGCGCCAGAGCTGGCTCATGCGGAGGCGGCTCGCGGGCCGGTCCACCAGCCACAGCAGCCCCACCCTCCACTCCAGCCCGGCGCAGATCGCGCGGAGGATGCGCGGGCCCGCCTCGGCGAGCGTCGTCGACTCGGCCAGCGCGCGCGTGACCGCGTACTGCGTCTCCAGCCGCCGCTGCGAGTCCCATCGCTCGGTCACGTCCACGGACACGCCCACGATTCCGATGCGGCGTCCGTCGGACGCCAGGAGCGGTGCGTCCCGGACGCGCGCGGCGACGCGGGAGCCGTCCTTGCGCCGCAGCCACAGCTCGCCGTCCCAGCTCGCGCCGGCGCGGAGGCGCTGGAGGATGTCGTCCGCGGGCTGGCGATCCTCGCCCCCCGTCGTGAGCTCGAGGACGTGGCGTCCCAGGGCCTCCGCCTCCGACCAGCCGTAGAGCCGCTCGGCGCCCGGGTTCCAGCGGACGACCACTCCGTCGAGATCGGTGACGACGACCGCGGCGTCGATCTGGTCGAGCAGGAGCGACTCGAGGTCGCTCGCGGATAGCGTGGGGGTGCCGGTCATGGAAGTGTCGCCGCTCGACGGCCGGCGATTCATGGTAGAGCAGGGCCGGCGGGCGCGCTCGACCCTGGCCAAGGGCGGTCCCCGTCAGCAGTATCCCCCCATGAGGCTCGCCCCGCCGCCGCCGGTCGTCGCGCTCGTGCTGGCCGCGTGCCTGTCTGCGCCGGCTGGCGCTGCGGCGGTCGGAGACCCCGCAGGGCTCGCGCTGGCGCGCAAGGTCATCCGCGCCTACGCCGGCGTGCCGGGCGTCGAGGTGCGCGGCGGCGGGGCGATCGAGGGGGTCCCCGCCGAGGTCGTGCTCCGCTATTCACTGCGCCGCGGCCGGATCGCGGTCGCGGTGACGACCCAGACCTTCCGCCGCGACAGCCCCCTTCCCGACGGGCGGATCGTCAGGGCCGGGACGGCGTGGGTGATCACCGACTACCTCCGGCGCGAGCTGCTCACCCGCCCCCAGCGCGGAACCTGCTGGAACCGCGCTCCGCTCGATCCCCGGGGCTTCCCGCCGCCCCTGCCGCTGCTCCCCCTCGACGCCGACTATGCGGCGCCGCGCCGCGAGGGCCGGTCGATCGTCCTTCGCCAGACGACAGGCGACGGAGCGGTGGACCTCGTGATCGACCGCTCGAGCCTGCGCGTCGCCTCGCAGCGGGGCGTCGCCGGGTCCTTCGCGCTGACCAACGCGCGCTGGCGGACGCTGAAGGCCGCGCCGGGCCGGCCCTCCGGGCGGCCCGCCTGCAAGGGGGGGTGACCGCGCGCGGCTGGATCGCGGCGCTGGCGTCCTCGCTGGCGATCGCGGCGATGGCCGCCGGCTGCGGGGGAGGCGCCGGGCCCCGGTCGGACACCGTGGCGAGCGACACGGGGGCGCCCTCGCCGCTGACGGCCGCGGATCGGCGCGTCGAGGGCCTCGTGGTCGGGATCGCCCAGAACATGGCCGCCGACGCCGGCGGCGTCGCCGAGTGCGATCCGGACGAGCCGGCCTGCCTGCGCCGGCAGGCCTCGGGCATGGCGCAGGACGCGCGCGTGCACGAGCGCGCGCTGGCCCGCGCCGGGACGGCCCCCGGCCTGTCCCCCTGCATGGGGCCGGTGCTGCGGGGCTTCCGCGCCGAGCTCGGCGCGATCGAGCGGCTGGGCCAGGACCAGGCGCGCGGCGACGGGACGGCCGTGGCCGCGGACCTGTCCCGCCTCGGTCGAGCCGCGCGGCGGGTGGCCGGCCTCGCGCGCGCCTGCGGCTCCCCCACGATCGCGAGCGCGGCGCTCGACCTCCACTGATCGACGCGGGCCCCTCCGGTCGTACCGGGACGCGGGAAGGTGTGGGCGGCCGCGGGCGCGGACATACCGGGCGGGGATGGGGGCGC
>JAWVEW010000072.1:0-10555 GCA_033856495.1 Miltoncostaeaceae bacterium
ATCCGGGCAGGCGCACTCCTGGCGCCCGATGGATCGCTCTCCACCACCCGGAAGCTGTAGTCGCCGGGGGCGAGCGGCGACGGCACGGTCGCCTGGGTCTCGGTCGTCGTGGTCGGCCCGGCCACGACGGTCTGGCCGGCGTTGATCTGCCAGCTGAAGCGGTCGATCCCGGGCGCCGTCCCGGTCCGCCAGGTGAAGGTGGGGCTGGGGTTGCCCGGGCTCGGCGTGGCCGAGGTGATCTCCGGCGGGTTGGGCGGCGGGGCGCTCGCGCCGGTGGTCACCGCGAGGGGGGCGCTCCAGGGCCCCGCGTTGCCGGCCTCGTCCACCTGCCGGACGCGGAAGGCGTAGGAGCCGTCGGCCAGCGGGCTGCCGACGGTCGCCGACGCCGTGGTCGCCGCGCCCGAATCCGCCGCGGGACCGCTGGTCGCGCCGGCCGGCCGGATCTCCCAGTCGAAGCTGCCCCCCGGCTCGGCCGGCGCCCAGGCGAAGCTCGGACGGCTCGCCCCGGCGGCGGACGTCGAGCGCACGTTCGTCGGGACCGGTGGCGCCGAGCGGTCGAGGCTGAAGGAGATGACGGCGGTCGCGCTTGCGCCGGCGAGTGTCTGGGTCGCCGAGAGCAGGTAGACGCCGTCGGCGGTGGACGCGGCGCCGGACGGAAGCGGCCCCGTCACGACCTGCCCGTCACCCGCTCCCTGAACGCAGTTGACCGACGCGTCCTGGCAGACCGCCCACTGGATGTGCGCGGCGGGGTCTCCGGTGATCGTGTAGCTCGGAGGGCTCTTCACGGCGCCCGTGGGACCGGCGATGGTCGGCGGAGGAAGGGCTGCCGCGGCCACGCCGCCGCCGGCCAGCAGGGCCAGCAGGGCGAGCAGCAGCGAGGGAGTGGCTCCCACCCGGCGGAGCCGGGCGCGGCCCAGCGTCCGGTCGGTCGTTGGCAGCGTCACTCAATCTCCTCCTTCGAGCGAGCGCCGCCCGACCGACCCCAGTGCCGGGCAGATCCCCGCAACCCTTCCTTTTCGACGCCGCGGTTGGCGAGACCGGCGGCGACGCCAGCGCTTTGCGGGAGATCATCGGTCTCGCCGGAAGCGGGCGGCACTCATCGAACGGATGGACACCCCCCTCCCCGAACGGGGGGGTCGTGCGCTGCGAGCGGGGTCTATGTACTGGCCGGGAAGGGCCCGGCCGGAGGACGCCTCAGCGCGCCCTCGCCCGTGTCTTCCGCGCCTTGCCCGCCGAGATGGCCGGCGCCTTGAACTCGAAGTAGCTGATACCGAGCGGACGCGGCGAGAACTTGCGGACCGGGCCGAACCAGGCCCAGACGCGCCAGAAGTAGCGCTTCCCCGGCTTCAGGACGCCGGCCGGGACGCGGAAGCTCTGGCCCCGCGGGAATGCCTTGAACACCTTCCTGCCCTTTGCGTCGAAGATCTGGAGGTTGAAGAGCACGGTTCCGCCTGGCCGGCCGCGCCAGCGCAGAAGCGGCCTCCTGACGCGCAGCGCCGTCCCCGCAGACGGCCTCAGGAGGCGCGCGTTCACCGTCAACGGCCGCGATGGCTTGGCCGGCGCCGTGGTCGGCGGGGAGGTGACCGGCAGGACCGGCGGCCCGGGCGGGTTGACGGCGCTCGGCGGAACGGTCTGGCCCGTCGCACCGGGCGGGGGCGATGGAGGCGGCGCGGTCGGCACCGCGCTGCCGGTGGCCGCCACACGGGAGAACACGCCGGCCGTGTCCCGGGCGTAGACCGCGTAGTAGTAGCGGACGGCGGGGGTCAGGCCGGGATCGACGTACGAGCCGGCGTCGGGAGCCACCTCCAGCATGCTCGCGACGGGATCGCTCGGCCCGGACGGCGACGCCTCGGCCCGGCGCACGATCCGCACCGCCGCGACCGCGGGCGCGGGCGCCAGCGTCCAGCTCAGCCCCACCTGGCCGACACCCGGTGTCAGCACGAGGCCCTCGATCGAGGGCGGCGGCTCGGACGTCGCCGGCGTGAGCGTGAACGCCATGCGCCCCGGCGGGCCGACGTTCCCGGCGGCGTCCAGGGCGACGACCTCGAACGTGTACGAGCCGGGAGCCAGCGGCGACGGCACCGACGCCTGCGTCTGCCCGGTCGTCGTCGGTGCGACGACCGCGGCTCCGGCGTCGTCCAGCACACGCCAGCTGAAGCTGCCGCCCGGCTCGCCGGCGCTCCAGCTGAAGCTGGGGGTGGGGACGCCCGGGGCGGGCGCCGCCGAGAGGATCTGCGGCGCCCCGGGTGCGGTCAGGTCCACGGTCACGACCAGCGGCGCGCTCCACGGACCCGGCGTTCCACCGCCGGCCACCTGGCTGACGCGGAAGGCGTACGCGCCCTCAACCAGCGGCTGCGCAGGCGTGACCGTCGTCGCAGCGGTCGTGCCCGAGTCCACCAGGGGGCCGCTCGTATCGCCGCCCCCGTGCAGCTCCCAGGCGAAGGACGATCCGCCCGGCGCCGCGCTCGTCCACGCGAACGTCGGTGTGGAGTCGTTGACCAGGGATGCCGGCCCGGTGACGGTGGGAGCGCTGACCGCGGTGCGGTTCAGCGTGAAGCCGGCCGAGGCCGCGCCCGACGTCAGGCCGGCCAGCTCCTGCAGCGCGATGACCATGTAGGACCCGTCGGGCCCTCCGGACGCCGGCAGCGGCCCCGTGGTGACGGGGCTCGGCGCCACCATGAGAGCCCTGCAGTTGTTCGGCGTCCCGCCGACGTCCTGGCAGAGCCGCCACCGGATGGTGGCCCCGGGGTCGCCCGTGATCGTGTACGAGGGCGGCTGGCTCACGACCCCCGCGGGGCCCGCGATCGTGGGCGGCAGCGGCGCCGCCATCGCCTGAGCGACGCCCGCGGCGAGCAACAGCATGGCGGCGCACATGACCTTCAGAGCTGGTGCGGGTCGCATCATCGGAAGACCCAATGACCTCCGGGGCGGCTCTCGCCGCGGGAAAACCCTGCTGCGGGGGGCAATCATGCCCTCACCCACGCCGATCGCGCCAGCGGGCGGGGCGACGCGGCGGACGGGAACCGATCCTCGGCAACCGGCTGTTGCGCTCGCGAGAGCCGTCGGTAATGGGTTCTGGGCATTCTCTTGGGACGCTCGAATGACCGCCTGCAGGGCGAGCGGGTCAGGGAACCGGCTGCTGGACCGGGGGTGCTGGAGCGGGGAGCGCGGCGCCGGGGGCGGGAAGGGGCGAGGGCGGCGGGGCCGGCGGGGCGGCGGCGAGCGGGGCGCCGGGGGCGGGGGCGGGGAGCTCCGGCGGCGCGGGCGGCGCCTCGGCGACGGGCGGCGGGGTTGTCGCGGCCACCGGCGGAGGGACCACGAGCGGAAGCGGCGCTGCCGGCACGGCCGGCGGTCCGACGGCGGCAAGCCGCCGGCCCCACGCGACGCCCTTCGCCCAGTACCCGGTCATCCAGGTCACCGACACGCCGGCGCGGGAGCCCGAGGAGTGGACGATCCAGCCGCCTCCGAGGCTGATCCCGACGTGGTCGATCGAGGCGGTGCGGCTGGCCGGCCCGCGCGGGCCGAAGAAGACCAGGTCGCCGGCCGCGAAGGAGTCGGGGCCGAGCCGCTCCGGCCTGGCGATCGCGGCCATCTGCGCCGCTGTCCGTCCGTCCGGCTCCGGCGTCGGCTCCCCCGCCGCGAGCTGGAGCGCGTTGCGATGGAAGATCCACCAGACCAGCCCCGAGCAGTCGAAGCCGCCGTGTGCCTGGGGGCCGTAGGGAGAGGCGGTCGAGGGCCACTCGCCGCCCCAGACGTAGGGGGTCCCCACCCGGGACAGCGCCGCCTCGATCACCGCCCGCTGGGCGGGGGTCATCGCGGGCAGGGCGATCGTCTGGAAGGCAGCGAGGGCCCCGCGCCGGTCCGGGCCGAACGCCCGCGCCCGGCTCGCCATGTCGACGAGGTCCGCGCGCGCGATCGGCTCGTTGGCCGACCGCTCGAGGGCGTCGTTCTGCGAGGGGTAGTTGCGCCGCAGGCCCGCCTCGCGTGCGAGCACCTCGGTTGCGAATCCGGCCGGCAGCCGCAGGCGCACCCCTCCCGCCGAGAGCCGCGCGAGCGCGCGACGCTCGAGATCGAGGCCGAGCATCGCCACGAAGGCACGGTCGGCCTGGGCGGACGTCACCGGCGCGTCGGCTCGCGCGAGTCCGCCCGGCGCGAGCAGCCATCGCCTGCCGACCGCCTCGGCGAAGGCCGCCGCGTCCGGGTCCCCGGGCGCGAGGTCGGCGAGCGCGACGGGCGAAGCAGGGGGCAGCTCCCTGGCACGTCCCACCGCGACCAGGACCCGTGCCAGGTCCCGGCGGGCCGCCGGCGCGGAGAGGTCGCCGATCGGCGTCGGCCAGACGCCGGCGTCGACGAGTTCGCGGGCCTCGGGGAGCGCCCAGGGTCGCGCCCCGTCCTCTCCTGAGGGCGCGGCCGCCGCAACGGTCTGCGGCGCGAGCGCGGCGAGGAGGGCGAGAGCGGCGCCCGCGCGAAGGGACGCTCGTCGCATCCTCTCGTGATCGACCGACCGACCGCATCCTTGAGCCCGGTGGGCGGCGGCGCGCTGCGGCAGTTTGGCGGGGATCGGCCCTCCCGGCTGGCACGGACGGACGGGCGCCGCACGGTGCGCGGCCGATCCCGCCGCTGTGTATTCGCCCCGACCCGAGCCGTCTCCTCCGGCGGCAGGGGCGGTCCGGGGGCGGGGTCCTCCGCGCGCGCGGGCAGAGGACCCCGCGTCGCTCACGGCCTCGGGTTCCGGATGGTGAAGATCACCTTCACCGGCGAGCTCGCCGTCGCCCCGGAGCCGGCCACGGCCGTGACCGAGTACCTGCCGTTCCCGAGCGTCAGGCGCCCGACCCGTCCGAGGAACCTGAACCGGTTCAGCCCGCGCACGCCCTTTCCGGCGATCACGCCGACCACCTTGGACTTTCCGACGCGCCGGAACTGCAGCTGCACCCGGGCCTGACCGGAGAGGTTGAAGCGGATGAGGGTCCCGAGGCGCGTCCGCGCCAACGCGCAGCGCCGTGCCGCCGCGCTGCGCGGCACCAGGCGCACGCGGCAGGCGGCGGGCAGCCGCGTGGCGAAGCGGTTGGGGACCGCGCGCAGCAGGGAGAGCTTCAGCGGGATGCCGCCGGCGGGCTTGGCGCCGGGCCGCGTCGTCGTGAAGGTCTGGTCCGCGCCCGTGCTGGTGCCGGCGGCGCTCGTGGCCACGAGCCGGAAGTGATAGGTGGTGCCCGCGGTCAGTCCGGAGATCGTCGCGCTGACCGGTTGCGGCGCCGCGGAGGGCGCGAGGGTCGCGGCCGGCGTCTGCTGGCCGTACGCGGTCGTCGTCCCCCAGTCGAAGCGGTAGGTGGCCTGCAGCGCGCCGACGGTCAGCTGACCGTTGAGCACCGCGGAGGTCGCAGTGAGGGACGCCGCCGGGCTGGTGGCGGCCACCGGCGGCTGCAACGGCGCGACGCGGTAGCTCACGACGTGGAACGACCCCGACCCGCCCTGGCCGCCGTTGCTGGCGTTGGGGGCGCCCACGACGATGTCCGGCACGCCGTCGCCGGTCAGGTCGCCACCGGCCGCGACCGAGGTTCCGAGGCTGTCGCCCGCCGCAGCCCCGTCGATCCGCAGCAGCCCCGCGACCCCCGCCGCGAGGTCGACCGTCGCCGGGCCGGCCGGGGAGGGGAGCACGTAGGCGGAGCCGGATGCCGCGCGCCCGTTGGCGGCCGTGCCGGGCGCGCCGAGCAGCAGGTCCTGCCGGCCGTCGCCGTTGAGGTCGCCGACCGCCGCGACCCCGCTGCCGAGGCCCTCGCCGGTCGTCGCCCCGTCGATGCGGTAGCCGCGGGCGCCGAGGCTCGCGAGGTCCACGACGCCGGAGCCGGCGGAGCTGTAGAGGACATAGGCCGACCCCGAGCCCGCCCGTGCGTTGTTGCCGGCGTTCGGGGCGCCCATCAGCAGGTCGGGCCGGCCGTCACCGTTCTGGTCGCCGATTCCCGCCACCGTGGCGCCGAGCTGATCGGCCGCCGAGGCACCGTCCACCTCGAACCCCTTGGCAGCGAGCCTGCCGAGGTTGATCGGGGTGGCCGAGGTCTGGCGGGAGCCGAAGACCACGTAGACCACGCCGGAGTTCGAGCGTCCGTTGCGGACCTGCGACGGCATGCCGATGGCGAGGTCGGGCACCCCGTCGCCGTTCTGGTCACCGACCGGGGCGACGCTCGAGCCGACCGAGTCGCCCGCCGTCGCGCCGTCCACGCGGAAGCCCTGCACGTTGCTCGTCGGGTCGCCCAGGCCCGCGAGGTCCATCTCCGTCGTGTCCCCGGGCTTCGGACCGAAGACCGCGAACACCGACCCCGCGCCCGGCTTGGCCATCCCGCCGGCGCCCGGCGCGCCGACCAGGAAATCGGGTGCCCCGTCCCCGTTGAGGTCGCCCGCGCTCGCGACCGACGCGCCGGCGGCGTCGGTGTTGCGCTCGCCCGTGATCACGAAACCGTTGGTTCCGAGCTGGGCGAGGTTGAGCGTGCCCGTGCGTGGTCCGCCGAAGAGCACGTAGACGGCGCCGGAGCCGTTTCGGAGCTCGCTCACTCCTGGAGCGCCGATCAGGATGTCGGCGATGTGGTCGCCGTTCACGTCTCCGGCGTCGGCGACGGAGGTGCCCGCCTGGTCGAACGCGTTCGCTCCGTCGATGCGATACCCGGCACCGCCGAGGTTCGCCAGGCTGACCACGGCCGGCGCCGGCGCGCTGTACAGGACGTAGACCGAGCCCGAGGTGTCCTGGTTGTTGTTGCCGGCCTGGGAGACGCCGATCAACAGGTCCGGCCGGCCGTCGCCGTTCTGGTCGCCGATGACGGCGACCGTGGTGCCGACCATGTCGGCGGCGGTCGCGCCATCGATCCGGATGTTGGCCTGCGTGAGCAGATCGAGGGTGTCCGCGCGGGCGGCCGTGGCCATCAGCGCGGTGAGGGCACCGGCAAGGGCGGCGCACGCCGCGACTCGCCGACCCAGAGGCGATCGGGTCGCGCGTGGCGGGCGGTGCGATGAGGTGGGCAGGGAGACCGGGGTCACAGCGAGTCCTTTCCCGAGACGTACCGGTCGCCGCCTGAGGATCTCGCCAGCCCGAGTCGGGACGGGTGGCGGAGGCCGCAGCGGCGCCGCGGGGGACCGTACCCTCGCCCGGCGGGCCCGTCGCCTCGGACGGGTCCCTCCCGCGGGCGGGTCGTCGCTCGGCAGGCCGGGATGCGGTCCTGACGCTGGGGCACGGCGCGCATCCTCGCGTGCGCAGGCCGCGATGGCCAGCCCCGCCGGCCGGGATGGCCCGGCCCGCCGGCCGGCGCGGAAGGCCCGCACTGGAGACGAGTGGACCTGGATTCCCCGGGGGGCTGACCGGGCGCCCTCGACGATATGGTCAATTGGCCGCCCGTGAGACGGTCAATTGACCGCCCTGGTCCCGGTGGCCTGGCGTGACCCGACGCCGCGAAGCTGATCGCGCGGCTCCCCGGCCCCACGCCGTGACCGCCTCGGAAAGCGGCTCCCCGCTAACGACCGACGAAGTTCGGCTGGCGCTTCTCGAAGAAGGCGGCCATTCCCTCTCGCTGGTCCTCGGTCGTGAAGGCGAGCGCGAAGGCGTCGAGCTCGCGGCGGAGGTGGCCCTGGAGGTCGCCCTCGAGCGCGAGGTTCACGACCTCCTTGGCGGCCGCGATGGCCCACGGCGGCTTGGTGGCGATGAGCTCCGCGAGCTGAACGGCCCGGTCGAGCAGCTCCGCGAGCGGGACGACGTCGTTCACCAGCCCGGCAGTACGCGCCTCGTCGGCCTTGACCTGACGCCCCGTGAAGATGAGCTCCTTCGCGAACCCGGCGGAGGTCGCGCGGGCCAGACGCTGGGTACCGCCCCAACCGGGGAGGATGCCGAGGTTGATCTCGGGAAGTCCGAAGCGGGCGGTGTCGGCCGCGATCCGGATGTCGCAGGCGAGTGCCAGCTCGCAGCCCCCGCCGAGCGCGTAGCCGTTCACAGCGGCGATCACAGGCTTGGGAAACGTCTCCAGACGGGTCGTCAGCTCGTGTCCCCGCTGGGCGTACGCGCGAGCCTCCAGCGCCGTCGCGTTTTGCATGTGTCGGATGTCCGCGCCTGCGGTGAAGGCCCTGTCGCCACCGCCGACGATCACGATCGCGCGGATCTCCGAGGCCTTGCCGATGGCGTCGAGATGGGCATCGAGGTCGTCCAGCATCTCGATAGAGAGCGCGTTCAGCGCCTCCGGGCGGTTCAGCACCAGCACGGCGACGGCGCCGCGATCCTCGCGATCTACCGGCACGAAACGTCCTCCTCGGGATGTATGGATGCGCTCAGGCGCTGCCTGCGCGCGCGGCTGGAACGGCCTGGCGCAGGAAATCGATCATCCCTTGGATGGGAGCGCCGGGCGTGAAGATCTCGGCGACGCCCAGACGCTTGAGCTCGACGATGTCCTCACGCGGAATGGTACCGCCCACGAGCACCAGCACGTCCTCCGCCCCCTCGGCGCGGAGCATGTCCAGCACACGGGGGACGAGCGTCATGTGCGCCCCGGAGAGGATCGAGAGCCCGACGACGTCGGCATCCTCCTGGATCGCCGTGGCCACGATCTGCTCGGGCGTCTGGTGAAGGCCGGTGTAGATGACCTCCATCCCGGCGTCGCGGAGGCTCCGGGCGATGATCTTGGCGCCCCGGTCGTGACCGTCGAGCCCCGGCTTCGCGATGACCACGCGGATCGGGCGGCTCAGCTGTCCTCCTGGCGTTCGACGACGGCTCCGTTGCGGCTCGCGCCTGACGCGAGCGCGGGCCGAGTATAGACGCGTCGCGTGGGTGGTCAGCCTGCTCGGGGCTGGCAGCCGCGGCGGTGGTCAGCGGAGGTCGAGGGCGGGCGCGGCAGCGTATTCTCAGGCCCGCCAGCCGCCAGCCCGTCCGGATCTCGAGGCCCGAATGCAGACCACCCTTCTCAAGTCCACCGATCCCCTCACCGCTCGCGCGGACCTGCTCGTGGTGCCCGTGCCGGACCCGCCGACGCCGCTACCGCCCGCGGCCGCCGCCGTCGACGCCGCCCTGGGGGGCGTCGTGGCCGCCGCTGCGGCCGACGGTGAAGTACGCGGAAAACCAGGCGAGCTCGCGCTCTTCCACGCCGGCAAGGCGCTCGCTGCTCCGCGCGTCGCGCTCGTGGGAATCGGCAAGGAGGGCACGGCGGACGACTGGCGGACCGCGGGAAAGGCGGCCGCGAGGCGCGCTGGGCAACTCAAGGCCGTCACGGTCGCGGTCGCGCTTCCTGAGGGGGCCGGGCCCGCCGAAGCGCGCGCGTTCGTGGAGGGCGTCGGCGCCGGCGACTACCGGTTCGACCGGTTCAGGAAGCCGCCCGAGGACGAGGCTCGAACTCGCCTCGAGCGGTTGGCGGTGATCGCCGGCTCGGGCATCAAGGCGGCCGACCTGACACGCGCCGATCGCACGGTCGCGGCGGTCGCCGCCGCCCGCGACCTCGCGAACACGCCGGCGAACTACCTCACGCCCAGGGGCCTCGCCGAGCATGCCCAGGCCCTGGCGGACGAGATCCCCGGCCTGGATTGCGAGGTGCTCGACGAGTCGGACCTCGAGCAGCTGAGGGCCGGAGCGATCCTCGGCGTCGCACGCGGCTCCGACGAGCCGCCCAGGATGATCGTGCTGCGGTACACGCCGAAGCGGCCGGCGCGAAAGGGCGAGCTGCTCGGGCTCGTCGGCAAGGCCGTGACCTTCGACAGCGGCGGCATCTCCATCAAGCCGTCCGGCGGCATGGAGGAGATGAAGATGGACATGGGGGGCGGTGCCGCGGTTATCGAGGGCACGGGACTGATCGCACGGCTGGGTCTTCCGGTGTCGGTGCTCGCGGTGATCCCGGCCACCGAGAACATGCCGAGCGGCCACGCCATCAAGCCGGGTGACGTCCTCACGGCCATGAACGGCAAGACCATCGAGGTCATCAACACCGATGCCGAGGGCCGGTTGATCCTCGCAGACGCCCTCTACTACACGGCAAGGCAGGGGGCGACGCGGATGCTCGACCTCGCCACCCTCACCGGTGCCATCGTGGTGGCGCTGGGCGAGGTGTACGCGGGGCTCTTCGGCTCTGACTCGGACTGGACCGAGGAGGTCCGGCTCGCCGGCGAGGCGTCGGGAGACCTGGCCTGGCCGATGCCCATGCACCCCGGCTACGACAGCCTCATCAGGAGCAAGGTCGCGGATCTCGCGAACGCGGCCAAGAAGCGTCAGGCCGGTCCGGTCTACGCAGCCCAGTTCCTGCGCGAGTTCACGGACGGCAAGCCCTGGTGCCACCTCGACGTCGCGGGCACCGCCATGATCGACGGGCAGGGATCCGGGTACGGCGTACGCCTCATCGCGGCCCTGGCGGACCGGCTGTCGACCCGGGTCTGATCCCCTCGCAATCGGTGGAGCAGCGCCCGCCGGCGCTCCGCCGTTTCTGCCGCCCGGGGGTCGCCGCGCCGGCGGCCCCGGGCCCGGCCCGCCGCCCGGCGCCAGCCAGCGACCGTCGTTGAACCAGCGGCGCATCGTGCGCGCCGAGGGCACGCGCGCGGGGGCGCC
>JAWVEW010000073.1:0-5568 GCA_033856495.1 Miltoncostaeaceae bacterium
GGCCGGCATCGCGCCCTTGCACTCCGGCCAGACCTGCTGCGCTCCCCAGGCGCCGATCGACGACGGCGCGAGCCCGTAGGAGGGGCCGCGCAGGCCGGGCCCGGTGCGGCCGTGGAGGATCGCGACCACGCGGCCGCGGTCATCCAGTCCGGCCTGGGCGTCGAGCTCGACCGGCAGCGCCGATGCGACCGACTCGCTCCAGGCGCCCCCGCGCACCTCGCCGAAGCCCACGATCGCCGCGTTCCCCTGGCCGCCGAGCCGGGTGGCCCAGGTGAGGAGGCCCTGGCCCGTCACGGTGATCGAGGCGGTCGAGAGGAGGCCCGGGATGGTCCCGATCGTGGCGGGGCCGGTCCAGGCGGCCGCGTCGGCGGCCCTCCTCGCGAGCTGTGTGAGCCCGGGCAGCGTGAGGCCGCCGCTGGAGGCCGCCGGCAGCGTCCAGGCGACGATGGCGTCGCCGCGGTCGTTGACGGCGGCCGCCGCGACGCTGACGCCGGAGGGCACGATCGCGACGGCCGGCTCCCAGGCGAGGCTGACCGGATCACGCCGGCTGAGGCTGCCCGGTCCGGCCGGCGGCGACGAGACGGCGACGGCCGCGCCCGACGTCGCGACCGCGATCCGCACGACGCCGGCGGCCGCCAGGTCCGGCGCTGCCTGCCAGGGCTGCCCGGGGCCCGGCCGCTGCAGGCTCCTGACGGCCACCGCGCCCGGGGTCGCGACGATCAGGGTCAGCACCGCGCGCCCCGCCGGATCGACGGTCAGGGCCCCGCCGACCGCGCCGGAGGGCGCCGGCGCGGGCAGCGCCTCCTCGGTCCAGGAGCCGCCGAGGCCGGCGCGCGCGCGCACGTGGACTCCGTCCGCCTCCGACCAGGCCGCGACGGCGTCGCCACGGTCGTTCATGGCGAGCATCAGCCCGCTGCCCGGGCTGCGGGAGAGGGTCGCCGCCCGACCCCAGGCGCCCCGCGGCCCGCTGCGCCCCCGCACCTGGATGGTGCCGGCCTCGGCGCAGCAGCCGGCGCTGTCCCGCTGCCAGCCCGCGACCGCGTCCCCCGCGGCGTTGAGCGCGACGACGGCGTCGTGGAAGACCTGGCCGCTCGCCGGGGCGGGCGTGACGTCGACCGGCGGGCTCCACGCGCGCGGCAGGGCGAGCGCCTGCGCCGCGCACACGAGCACCAGCAGTCCGGCGGAGACGACGAGGAGGGGCCGGCGGCGTCCCGTCACGGGTGAGCTCCTTTTCGGGCCAGGGACCGCCGGCGCGGGGCGGCCCGCGTCGGCGTCCGTCGCGGCGCAGTATGAGGCTCCCGGGAGACGGAGCCGACTGGGCCGCCGACCACGCTTGGCCTAGACTGGCCCACCGTTCCCCCGACCGCCGAGGATCTCCTGACACCGAGGACCGCCCGCGAGACCGTGCTCGCCTACATGGACGCCTGGAATCGGCACGACGCTGGCGCCTGTGCATCGTGCTTCGCCGAGGACGGTGTCCGCGAGGGGCGGATCATGGCCCAGGCCACCAGTCCGGGGAGCCGGTTCCCCCGCTTCGTGGGGCGCCGGGCCATCGAGGAGCGGATCGCCGGCTTCATCGTCGCCGTGCCAGACCTGGCCGTCGAGGTGCTGCGGGTCGGCGAGGGGCCGGAGGGCACGGCGTGGGTCGAGTGGCGCCTGACCGGCACCCACCAGGGCGATTGGGGTCGCTGGGCCGCCCGCGGCGAGCGTGTCGACGTGCCCGCCGTCTGCGTCTACCGCGTGCGCGACGGGCTCATCCAGGAGGAGGCGGAGTACATCGACCCCAAGGTCATGATGACCGCGCCGGATGAGTAGCAGCCTGTACCAAGGGCCGGTCCCGGGTACCTTTCCGGCGGAGGTGGGGTTTGACAGGCTCACCCGCGCTGCGGTAGCAATCCACGTCCCGAACTCCAGGGGAAACTGCGTGCCCGTACGCCTTTTCGCGCCGGGGCTTCCGGCGCCGCCAGCCGTTCTGCGCCTCGCCCGCCGCGGCGTGCCGCCCGAACGAACGACCATGGAGGGCCGGTAGGGATGGCGGACGGAACCGACAGCCCCAACGGCGAGGTAACCAAGCCGTCCCCCACCCTGGGGATCCCGAAGGAGACGGCTCCGGGCGAGCGGCGGGTTGCCCTCAGTCCCAGCGCGATGCCGGGCCTGATCAAGGCCGGCGTCCGGATCGTGATCGAGACCGGCGCCGGTGCGGCGGCGGGCTTTCCCGACAGCGCCTACCTCGACAGGGGCGCCGAGATCGGCGGCCGCCGGCAGGCCTTCGACGCCGACATCGTCGCCATGGTCCGCGTGCTGGGCGGCGACCCCACCAGCCCGGACCTGGAGCGGCTGCGCTTCGGCCAGGTGCTCATCGGGATGGCCGCCCCCCTCGCGGCCACGGAGCTGGTGACGGCGATCTCGGCACGAGGGGCCACCCTCTTCTCGCTGGAGCTCGTGCCGCGGATCACCCGCGCCCAGGCGATGGACGTCCTCTCCTCGCAGGCCAACGTCGCCGGCTACAAGGCCGTGATCCTGGCCGCCGAGGCGCTGCCCAAGATGTTCCCGCTGCTCACCACCGCGGCCGGCACGATCGCCCCCGCCCGCGTCTTCGTGATGGGAGCCGGCGTCGCCGGCCTCTCGGCCATCGCCACCGCCCGCCGGCTGGGCGCGGTCGTCGAGGCCTACGACGTCCGCTCCGCCGTGAAGGAGGAGGTCGAGAGCCTGGGGGCACGCTTCGTCGAGCTCCCGCTCGAGACCGGCCAGGAAGGCGGGGGGTCCGGCGCCTACGCGCAGGCGCTGTCGGAGGAGACGCTCCGCAAGCAGCGCGAGCTGATGGCCAAGACGGTGGCGGGCAGCGACGTCGTCATCACGACCGCCCAGGTCCAGGGCAAGCGGGCGCCGATCCTCCTGACGGCCGAGATGGTGGCCGGCATGGCCCCGGGCTCGGTGATCGTGGACCTCGCCGCCGACCAGGGCGGCAACTGCGAGCTCACCAAGCCCAACCGCACCGTGGAGGTCGGCGGCGTCCGGATCATCGGGGCGGTGAACCTGCCCGCCACGATCCCGTTCCACGCGAGCCAGACGTTCGGGAAGAACGTGGCGAACTTCGTCGGCCTGCTGATCCGCGACGGCGCCCTGACGGTGGACCTGGAGGACGACGTGGTCCGCGAGAGCATGGTCTGCCAGGACGGCGAGATCGTCCATCAGCGGGTGCGCGAGGCGGTCGGCGCGCCGCCGGCGCCGGCGCCCGAGGACGCTCCCGAGGGGATCCGCCGGTGAGCGCGGACATCATCATCACGAACCTCTTCGTGTTCGCCCTGGCCGGCTTCCTGGGGCTCGAGGTCATCCGGCGGGTGCCGAAGCTCCTTCACACGCCGCTGATGGCGCTCACCAACGCCCTGTCGGCCATCGCGCTGGTCGGCTCGCTCGTGATCCTCGGCCACGCGGCGACGACCTACTCGATCATCATGGGCTTCGTCGCGGTGGTGGCGTCCACGATCAACGTCGTCGGCGGGTTCCTCCTCACGGACAAGATGCTGAGGATGTTCAAGCGGCGTGAGCCGCCGGCCGCCCGCACCCAGCCGGAGTCCAGCTCGTGAGGCTCCACATCATCGAGCTGGTCTACCTGGCCGCGGCGATGGGCTTCGCCCTGTCGCTCAAGTGGATGTCGTCGCCGCCGACCGCCCGGCGCGGGATCCTCGCCGGCGAGATCGGCTTCGTGCTGGCCATCGGCGCCACGCTGGCGCTTCCCGGCTTCACGAACGAGGGCTACATCTACATCGCGGTGGCGCTGCTGATCGGCTCTGCCATCGGCGTGCCCCTGGGCCTGCTCGTCCCCATGACGGCGATGCCCCAGCGGATCGCCCTCTCGCACTCCTTCGGCGCCCTCGCGGCAGCCCTGGTGGGCACTGCCCACTACTACCTGGAGACCACGCATCTCGGGAAGTTCGAGCTCGCGGTGCTCGGGTTCGAGATGCTGCTGGGCTTCCTGGTCTTCACGGGCAGCCTGATGGCCGCCGGCAAGCTCCAGGAGCTGCTGCCCCAGCGCCCGATCGTCTACAAGGGCCAGAACGCCACCAACTTCGCCGTGCTGGGCGCCGCGCTGGTGCTGATCATCGTGCTGGTCTTCCAGCCCGGGGCGACCTGGATCGTGCCCATCATCGCCGCTCTCGGCCTGGCCTTCGGCATCCTCCTGATCGTCCCGATCGGCGGCGCCGACATGCCGACCGTGATCGCCCTCCTCAACAGCTACGCCGGCCTGTCGGCCGCGGCGCTGGGCCTGGTGCTCAACAACAAGCTGCTGATTGTGGCCGGCGCCCTCGACGGCACGTCGGGGCTGATCCTCTCGATCATCATGTGCCGGGCGATGAACCGCTCCTTCCGCAACGTGCTGTTCGGGGCGTTCGGCGCGGTGGACGAGACGGCCGACGGGGAGGCGCCGACCGGCGCCATCCGCTCGGCCTCGCCCGACGAGGCGGCGGAGATCCTCAAGAACTCGCGGCTGGTCGTCATCGTCCCCGGCTACGGCATGGCGGTGGCCCAGGCCCAGCACAAGGTGCGCGAGCTCGCCGACGCGCTCGCGAAGGAGGGCGTAGAGGTCCGCTTCGCGATCCACCCGGTGGCCGGGCGCATGCCGGGCCACATGAACGTGCTGCTGGCCGAGGCGAACGTGCCCTACGACCAGCTCTACGACATGGAGGACATCAACCCCGAGTTCCCCCAGGTGGACGTGGTGCTGGTGCTCGGCGCGAACGACGTCGTGAACCCGGCCGCGCGGCACAACAAGGGGAGCCCGATCTACGGGATGCCGATCCTCGAGGTCGACAAGGCCCAGACCGTCATGGTCGTCAAGCGCAGCATGCGGGCGGGCTTCGCCGGGATCGAGAACGAGCTCTTCTACGACCCCAAGACGCTGATGGTGTTCGGGGACGCCAAGAAGGTCGTGGGCGATCTCGTCAACGAGGTCACCGGCGCCCGCGACAGGGTGAGTCTCTAGCGGGGTCGCAGCCCTGGTGGGCCGGTTCTGCCTGGCGCCGGTGTCGCCCGGGAGGAGGACCTCGCGGTGATCGCGGTGACGCGCCGCTGCGCTGAGGGCGTCGTCAGGAAAGGATCTCCGCGAGGCGGCGCCGGGGCTCGTCGAGCGGGCGGGCGTCGCGGTCGATCGCCGCCCAGGGATCTGGCTTGCGCGCGAGCCGGCGGAAGATCGTGCGGACGCTGTGGCGCTGCGGCCCGCCGGCGCCCAACTCCCGCCAGTCGAGCGGCGTGGCGACCGGCGCCCCCCGCAGCGGCCGCACGGCGTAGGGCGGCACGGCGGTCTGCGCGTAGCCGTTGCGCATGACGTCGATGAAGAGGCGCTCGCCCCGCTTCGCCTTGCGCTGTTCGATGGTGAGTCGGCTCGGGTCGCGGCGGGCCATCAGGTCCGCGACCGCGTGGGCGAAGACGCGCACCGCGTCGACGTCGTCCTGCCGGGCGAGCGGCACGACGACGTGGGCCCCGCGGGAGCCGGTGGTCATGAGGAAGGGCGCCAGCCCCAGCCCCTCGAGCAGCCGGCGCAGCTCCCGTGCCGCCCGGCGCACCAGG
>JAWVEW010000074.1:0-4934 GCA_033856495.1 Miltoncostaeaceae bacterium
CGCTCGGCTGCGCGAGCGATGCCGTCATCGGCGGGCGCAGCCGCGCCGATCTCCTCATCGGGCGCGTCGCCCCGTGTCACCGCCAGATCGCGCGCGCCGGCGGCCTGGTCCCGCGCCCGCGCCGCCAGATCGCGGGCATGCGCGATCGCGTCACGGCTGTCGGCGGCGCCGGCCCGCGCCTCCGCGGTTTCTTCACGCCGGCGCGCGGTTCGCTCGCGGATGTCGCGGGTGACCTCGTAGGCACGCGTGTCGACACCGTGGGCCAGGTCGCGATCGCTGGCGGCCTGATCCTCGTCGGCGGCCAACTGGTCGCAGTCGGAGCTGGTCTGGTCGCTGTCCGAGAGGGTCTGGTCGCTGTCCGAGTGGGTCTGGTCGCTGTCGGACAGCGTCTGCTCACCCTCGGCGAGCGTCTGCTGCGGATCCGGGGCCACGGGAATCCCTGGCTGTGTCGGATACGGCGATCGGTGACCGTTCGCGTGACCGTTCCCGTTTGGGCTCATGAGGTCCCTCTCACGCGGGGAACTCCCGCGATGGGGGCCGCCGGGGTCCGGGGCGGCGTTCGTCCAACATGCTCGGCGCCGTCGGCTCCCGTTTCAGGCCGAACTCACGCCCGTGGACACACGGTGACCCTCCGTGAAGCGCCTATCAAGGAGATCATCGGCGCCCTGCCTCACCGGGATGAGGTTGCAGCCGGCTCCGGCAGGCCGTGGGCCGCCACCGCGCGGTCGTAATTCAGCCGTAGCAGCGCGATCACGTCGCGGACGTCGGCCTGGTCGCGGATCCTGCGCGCGGCGGGCCCCTGCGCGTCGGGGAAGACCGGATGGGGCACGATCCGCCCCTGCGCCATCAGCTCGGCCCAGACCGGCTTCGGGAAGGAGAAGTGCGCGGCGTGGTCGCCGTGTAGGTGGCCGATCTCGCGGCGCCCGACCTTGAAGGCGAACTCGCCGCGGCGGCCCGGGCCCGCCTCGACGCCCGGCCACGACGTGACCTCGTCGGTGATCTGCCGGCTTGCGGTTCGTGGCTCGCTCAAGGTGACTCCTCGGCTCGCGCGACGGTGACGACCGAAACGGTACAACTTCAAGTGAACTTGAAGTCAAGGGCGGCGGCGGGGTCGCGTGGAGGCGTAGATTCCGCGCCGGATGAGCAAGCCGGACCTCCTGCGCACGACCCAGGTGCTGCCCTCGGTGGCGGCGGCCGACCTGCTGCGCCTGGGCCACCAGCTCGGGCAGCTGATCCTCGCCGGCGCCCGCGTCTTCCACGTGGACGTGATGGACGGGCACTTCGTCCCCAACATCACGCTGGGCCCGGCCTTCGCGGCCGCCGTCGCCGAGCCGATCCACGAGGCGGGCGGGCTGGTGGACGTCCACCTGATGGTGCAGCGCCCGGGGGCGCTGATCCCGCGCTTCGCGCCGTTCGCGGACGCCATCAGCGTCCACCTCGAGGCCGACCCGCACCCCCACCGCCTGCTGGCCATGATCCGGGAGGGGGGCTGCCGGGCCGGGCTGGCGCTCAACCCCGGCACGCCGCCGATGATGCTCGTGGACCTGATCGACGGGATCGACTACGTGAACTGCATGAGCGTGAACCCCGGCTTCTCGGGCCAGGCGTTCATCCCCCAGACCCCGGGCAAGGTCGCTCGGCTGCGGGCGCTGCTGCCGGAGCGGGTCGCGATCGAGGTCGACGGCGGCGTCGACCCGCGGACGCTGCCCCTGGTCCGGGACGCGGGCGCCACCCTGCTCGTCTCGGCCTCGGCCATCTTCGACCGCCCCGACCCGGTCGCGGCCTTCCGCACGCTGGCCGGGCTCGCGGGCGGCGCGGCGCGGCGGGACGCGCGCGCCGTGCCGCTGCCGCCGCCGTGAGCGTCGAGCGCCCCGGTTTGGAGGACCCCGCCGCCGCAGCGGCCGGCGCCTCCTCTCAGGAGCTGGACTGGCTGCGGCGCGCCTGCGAGCTGGCCCTGGGGGGGCGCGGCCGCTGCTCCCCGAACCCGCTCGTGGGAGCCGTCATCGCGCGCGACGGCGCCGTGCTCGGCGAGGGGTGGCACCAGGGACCGGGGACGGCGCACGCGGAGGTGGCCGCGCTCCGCGCCGCCCGCTCCGCCGGCGCCGACGTCCGCGGGGCCACGATGGCGGTGACGCTCGAGCCCTGCTCCCACCACGGACGCACGCCGCCCTGCGTCGACGCCATCCTGGAGGCGGGCCTGGCGCGCGTCGTCGTCGGCTGCCTCGATCCGCTCGAGCGGCGCCGCGGCCAGGGCGCGCGGCTCCTCGCCGACGCCGGCGTGGAGGTCGCCCTGGCGGACGGCGCCGCAGCGGAGGCCTGTCGGGAGGTGGCGGACGCCTTCCTCACCTGGGCCGCCACCGGCCGGCCCGCGGTGACGCTGAAGCTGGCGACCAGCCTGGACGGCAAGGTGGCGACCGCGGGCGGCGAGAGCCGCTGGATCTCGGGACCGGCGGCCCGCGCGCTGGTGCACCGCTGGCGGGCCGACCGCGATGCGGTGGCGGTGGGCATCGGCACCGCGCTCGCCGACGACCCGCTCCTCACCGCCCGCGACGTTGCGGGGGAGGTTCGCCAGCCGCTGCGGGTGGTGTTCGACACGGCGGCGCGGCTGCCCCTGGACGCTGCGCTCGTGCGCGGGGCGGGGGAGACGCCGACCCTCGTGGTGGCGGGTCCCGGCGCCCCGCAGGACCGGGTCGCGGCGCTTCGGACGGCCGGCGCCGAGGTGCTCCTGCTCCACGAGGAGGAGGAAGGGGCGAGGATCGGCGCGGCGCTCGACGCCCTCGGGGCGCGCGAGGTGCAATCCCTGCTCCTGGAGGGCGGTCCGGGGCTGGCGGGCGCCTTCCTGGCCGCCGGCCTCGTCGATCGGGTGGAGTGGGTCCTCGCTCCGATCCTGATCGGCGGCGCCGACGCGCCGGGCGCGCTGGCCGGCGCCGGCCTGGGCCGGCTCGCCGACGCCCCCCGCCTCATCTCGCCGCGGGTGGAGCGGCTGGGCGACGACGTGCTGGTCAGCGGACGGCTGCGGCCGGTCCCCGGAGGCTGAGGATGTTCACCGGGCTGGTGGAGGAGGTGGGCCGCGTCGAAGCGCTCGAGGGCGGGCAGGAGGGGGCGCGCCTCGCGATCCGGGCGCCGCTCGTCCGCGAGGGGCTCGCCATCGGCGACTCGGTGAGCGTGAACGGCGCCTGCCTCACGGCGGTCGCCCTCGCCCCGGAGGGCTTCTCGGTCGACTGCGCCCCGGAGACGCTGCGGCGCACGGCGCTCGGAGGGCTGGCCGCCGGCGATCGCGTGAACCTGGAGCGCGCGCTGCGCCTCGGCGACCGGCTGGGGGGCCACATGGTGCAGGGACACGTCGACGCCACCGGCGCCATCCTCACCGCCCGCAGCGAGGGGGAGAGCGTGGTGCTCGAGATCGGGGCGCCGCCCGAGGTCCTGCGCTACGTCGTGGAGAAGGGCAGCGTCGCCGTGGACGGCGTGAGCCTCACGGTCGCGGCGCGTCTCCCGGACCGCTTCGCGGTCGCGCTCATCCCCCACACGATGGCCGCCACCACGCTGGGCGCGGACGCGGTGGGGCGGCCCGTGAACCTCGAGGCCGACGTGGTGGCAAAATACGTCGAGGCGCTCGTCCGGCCGCTCGCGTGAGCGGACCGCCTGCCGCCGACGAACGTCCCGCCCGCATCCGGCCGAAAGGGGCCATGACCACGAGCACGCTTCCGTTCGCGACAGTCGAGGAGGCCATCGAGGAGGTCCGGGCGGGGCGCATGGTCGTCGTCTGCGACTCCGAGGACCGTGAGAACGAGGGAGACCTCGTGCTCGCCGCGCAGTTCGCCACTCCCGAGGCGGTGAACTTCATGGCGCGCCACGGCCGCGGCCTCATCTGCCTGGCGCTGACCGAGGACCGCTGCGAGCAGCTCGGCCTGCTGCCGATGGTGCGGCGCAACGAGTCGGTGCACGGCACCGCGTTCACCGCCGCGATCGAGGCGCGCGAGGGCATCACCACCGGGATCTCCGCGCCGGACCGCTCGCGCACGATCATGGTCGCGATCGACCCGAACGCCGGTCCGCAGGACCTGGTGATGCCCGGCCACGTGTTCCCGCTGCGCGCCAAGCCGGGCGGCGTGCTCGAGAGGGCGGGCCACACCGAGACGGCGGTCGACCTGGCCCGGCTGGCGGGCCTCATTCCGGCGGGGGTGATCTGCGAGGTGATGAACGACGACGGCACGATGGCGCGGGTCGACGACCTCGTCCCCTACGCGGCCCGCCATGGCCTCAAGATGATCACGATCGCCCAGCTGATCAGCCATCGCCGGCGCACCGAGCGGCTCATCGAGCGGGGCACCGCGGCCCGCCTGCCCACGCGATTCGGCGAGTTCACGGCGATCGGCTACCGCAGCATCGTCGACGGCAAGCAGCACCTGGCGCTCGTGAGGGGCGAGGTGGACGGCGCGGAGGACGTGCTGGTGCGGGTGCACTCGGAGTGCCTCACCGGCGACGTGTTCGGCTCGATGCGATGCGACTGCGGCGAGCAGCTCCAGGCGGCGCTCGAGCGCATCGCGGAGGAGGGGCGCGGCGTGCTCCTCTACATCGCCCAGGAGGGGCGCGGCATCGGGCTGCTGAACAAGCTCAAGGCCTACGAGCTCCAGGACAACGGCCGCGACACGGTCGAGGCGAACCTCGAGCTCGGCTTCCCGCCCGACCTGCGCGACTACGGCATCGGCGCCCAGATCCTGTGCGACCTGGGCCTCACCACGATCCGACAGCTCACCAACAACCCGAAGAAGATCGTGGGCCTGGAGGGGTACGGCCTCTGCGTCACCGAGCGGGTGCCCATCGAGGTCCAGCCGGGCGACGACAACCTCGGATACCTTCGCGCAAAGAGGGACAAGATGGGCCACATGCTGCACCACCAGGACCTCCGCTTCTCGTCCGACGGGGAATCTGGG
>JAWVEW010000075.1:0-7652 GCA_033856495.1 Miltoncostaeaceae bacterium
GTCGATGTGCCCCTTCTTGGCGTAGGCGCTCACCAGCAGCGCCGGCGCCCGGAAGCCGTAGCCGTACTTGTCCACCCGCGGCGGCTTGACGTGGTCGTACCAGCCGCCCCAGTCGTCGTAGGTCCAGCTGAAGGCGGAGTTCTTCCAGTAGGGGCTGCGCATCAGGCCGTTGATGATCGCGCGCACGTAGCGCTGCCCGGACTGGATGCTGCCCGGCGGGTGCTCGCTGGAGCCCGCCGGCACCATGAACGCGACCTCGGGGAGCGTGTTGTTCTGGAGGTCCTCGAAGTACTGGTCGATGTCGACGATGTGGCTGAAGAGCCGCGGATTGTCGATGTAGCGATTGTAGTCCAGCAGGGGCACCCAGACGATCTGGGAGCCCGCGTTGCCGACCGTGCCGCTGCGGTAGGTCACCTTGGGGTCGTAGTGCTGGACGTAGAACTTCCAGCTGATCCCCTTCGCCTCCAGGCGGTCGAAGATCGTCGGCAGGTTGCCGAAGCCGCCGTCGGGGATCCCGTCCTTGGTCGGGTTCCCGGGCGTGGCGGTGACCCAGTACATGTGGTTCCAGACGCTGCCGCCGGCGGCGGAGGTGAAGAAGCGGTCGAAGAGGACGTAGTTGTCGGCGACGTTCCAGTAGAAGGGCAGGTCCTTGTCGTCGTAATAGCCCATCGCCTGCGTGCCCGCGAGGTTGTTCGCGTTCAGGGTCGAGACGAAGCCATCCATCTTCCCGCCGTCGTACTGGCCGTCGAAGATCGGCGCGCTGTGGCCCAGGTCCTGGATCGCGTGGCGGCCGATCGGGTACGGCTTCTCGCACTTCCCCTTCGGGCGAGCCAGGTCCACCGGCTGGCAGGTGCCCTTCGGGGTCCCGTTCGCCCCTGGATAGGTCCCGAAGTAGTTGTCGAAGGAGTGGTTCTCCTGCATCAGCACGAGGAAGTGCTTGATCGGGGTCCGCGTCTTGGACTCGGCCGCGGTGGCGACCCCGGTTGCCAGAACGACGGCGAGGGCGAGCAGCGCCGACAGGCGCAGGCCGCGGAGGAGGGCCATCATGCGCCGGCGTTGGTGACGGCCGACCTCGCCCCCTGCGAGGTCTTCGGCCGCACCGTGTAGATGATCTCGACGGGCTTTCGGATCTCGCCGCGGTCGGTCTTGATGGTGACCGAGTACGTGTAGACGACCCGCCCGTTGTAGTGCGAGACGAGCTTGATCAGCCCCCTCGAGAAGAACTCGGAGCGGGCCGCCGAGAAGGCGTCCCACACGATGTACTGGAGCTCGTTCTGCCGGATCTTGAGGTCCGGGTTCAGGACGGGCTCGTAGGACGGGTTGCGGTGGAGCGGGTTCGGGCTGACCGAGAGGCCGAAGGCCTTCCGGTGGCCGTAGAACTGGACGATGTTGGCCATCGACGGGCCGAGGGCGAGGAACTGCGAGCCCTCCGGCACGTTCTCCCTGATCCACTTGCCCATCTCACGTCCGCCCGGGACGCCGCCGGAGCCGGCGAGGAACGTGTCGCTGTTCGAGGGCTGGATGCGGTCCCAGCTCGGCAGCAGGATGGACAGGGCCACGACGCCCGCGACCGCCGGCCCGACCCAGAGGGCCGGCAGCCGGAAGCGGCCGAGCCGCAGGTCCTTGCCCGGCGACCAGCGGCCCAGCATCCGCGCGGCCAGCACCGTGACGGCCGCCGCCGTGGGCAGCAGGTACTGGAAGCCCTTGACCGGCCAGAGCTCGAAGAAGATCGCCGGCACCAGGATCCAGGACAGGAGCAGCGTCTCCCGCCACGAGGCCTGGTGCCGCAGCAGCCAGAGGCCGGCGATGGCGGCGAGGATCACGCCGACGCCGATCGCGATCGGGACCTCGGTCGGATAGAAGCTCAGGCTGTGGTTCGGTCGTCGGAAGAGCTGCCACGACAGGTACTCGCCGCCGCTCTTGGGCTTGCCGCCCAGGATCAGCGCGAGCGGGTAGGGGAGGATGACGAGCACCATGATCCCGACCGAGATCAGGAAGTCGCGCAGGCGCAATCGGATCGCCGGCGTCAACGCGAAGAAGGCGTACACCGCCCCGACCATGAGGATGCCGCTCTCCTTCGAGAGCGTGGTCAACCCCATCGAGGCGCCGGCGGCGTAGAGCCACTGCTTCCTGCCGCTGTCCGCGAACCTGGCGATGCAGTAGAGGGTGAGGGTCGCGAAGAGCGTCAGCGGGCCGTCGAGCAGCACCTGGCGGGTGACGACCACGTGGTAGGGCATGAAGGCGAAGATGAGCGCTGCGATCACGCCCGCCCGCCGCCCGTAGAGGAGCGTCCCCAGGCGGTAGACCACGTAGATCGTGGCCACGCCGACCGCCGCCGCGATCACCCGCCCCAGGACGTCGCTGGTACCCCCCTGGTAGAAGATGCCCAGGAAGGTCTGGAAGAGCAGCGGGTGCGCCCGGAAGACCGGGAAGTAGGGCTGCAGCGTGGGATCGTGCGCGATCCCCGCCGCCTGCCCCGCGTACACGGCCTCGTCGGTGTTGAAGCCGAGGGCGTTGATCTTCCAGAGCCGCAGGAAGGCGCCGCCGCCGAAGGCCGCGGCCAACCCGGCCCAGAGGGCCACGCGCTCCAACGAAACGCGCGAGCGCGCCAGCACCTTTGCTGACGCGCTCGTTCCGAATGTTGTGCTCAGGTCTGCCATCCGTGTCCCGAGCCGGACACTCTACTCGGGTCGGAGCGTGGCGTTCACCGGGACCGGGGTGGCAGGCATGGTGCTGCGGCGCACGTGCGGGGCGGAGGCCGCCACGCGGCGGGACAGCGCCGTCTCGACTGCGTCGGGCAGCCGCTTGAACCAGTCGCGGGTCGGGCTCTTCAGCAGCCAGGCCGGCAGGTCGGCGAGGGCGCTGGCGATGATCGCCCGCTCCTTGCCGGCGACGTTCTCGCCGCGGCGGGTCTGGAGGAAGGTCTCGATGCGGTGGTAGGGCGGGAAGCCGTAGGCGTCGTCGCAGTTCTCGAGGATGATCTCCAGCGCCTCCTTGGGCTCGAGGACGACCTGGCCGGCCGTGCCCTCGCGCTGGATGACCATCATGCCGGCCAGCCGTGACGTGGGCTGGACGCTGACGCCGGTCACCAGCCGCTCGACGTGGTACTTCGGCGGCGGCACCAGGAGCTGGACGATGGAGTTCATGGTCGCCGCCGGGAAGCCCTTCTGGGCGAGCATCAGGCCGAACTCACGGCCGCCCTTGGAGTGGAGCCGGCTCTGGAAGACCAGGCAGAACCGCTCCTTCCAGGTCAGGTTGGGGCGCTTCACGGCGTGCAGGGTGTGCCGGCTGATGGTGAGCGGCTTGGGGTAGGTGAGGACCCGGCCGTCCGGGGTCAGCAGGGTCAGGTCGTCGGAGACGAAGGACCAGGTGGGCTGGCTGTCGAGCGTCTTCAGGATGGTCGTGGTCTTGCCGGTGTCGGTGCGGGCGGTGACGAGGAAGCTGTCCTCGCCGACCGCGACGCATGCGGCGTGGACCAGGGCGTAGCCCTTGTCGGCGAAGGTCCAGCGCAGGATCGGCTCGACGATGTTGGTGTAGAGGACGTGGGGCGAGTGCCGGAGGAGCCGCGAGGCGACCACCTCGATGCTGTCGGGGCCGATGTCGATCTGGGTTCCGAAGCCGAACCGGCCGAGCTTCTCCACGTAGCGGGCGCGGGTGGCGCCGGGGGCCGGGGCGGTGCGCTCGGCGGCGGCGACGCTGCCGACGTGGACCCGGACCGTGGGGGCCGTCTCGAGCGGGTCGACCCGGAAGCGCTCGAGCTCGGGCAGACGGACGTCGGACTGGACGCTGACGATGCCGTGCACGTCGTACCAGCAGCCCTTCTTCTCCTCGTCGCCGGCCTCGGCCCAGATCCAGCCGTCGGCGACGCCGAAGCGGAGGATGGTCAGCGAGGCGAGCGCGATGAAGTTCGAGACCAGGTAGTTGATGCCGATTCCAGTCGTCAGGGCGAAGAGCATGGGCGCGCGAAGGGCCAGGGCGAGGTTGTTCATGCCGAAGAAGAGGACGGCACGCACCGAGGGGCGCCGCTTGCCTTCGCGGCCGCGGAAGACCCAGGCCTCGGTCAGGACCAGGTTGAAGAGCGTCGAGCCCTGCGTCGCGATGATCGCCGAGAGGAGGTAGTAGATCCCGCCGACGTCCGTGAGCAGCGCCAGAAGGCCCATGTTGACCAGAAACCCGAGAGCGCCCACCAGCCCGAACTTGCCGAACCGGCGAGAGGTGTCCCCGAAGCGCAGCTGCCAGAGCTGACTGAGGTAGCGCATGGCCTCCTTGGCGCCGGCCTTGCTCTGGCCGGCGTGCCGGCGGCCGAACTCGAAGGGCACCTCGCGAACCTTCAGCCCGGGCGTGCGGGCGAGGATCTCGAGGAGGATCTTGAAGCCCTTCGGGCGCAGCGTGTCGAGCTTCAGCGCGTCGCGGCGGACCATGAAGAAGCCGCTGAGCGGGTCGGCCACGTTGCGGACGCCGGCCGGCATGACCAGCTTGGCGGCGGCCGTGAGGCCCTTGGAGACCAGCGAGCGGATCGCGCTCAGGCCCTCGGTCTCGGACCGGCCTTCGTTGTAGCGGCTGGCGACGACCATGTCGACGCCGCTCTGCTCACCCTCGCGGAGCAGGGTCGGGATCAGCTCCGGCGGGTGCTGCAGGTCCGCGTCCATGACGCAGACCCAGGGCGCCGTCGCGGCCCGGAAGCCCTCGACGACCGCGCCGCCGAGGCCATCGCCCCGACGCTCGCGCGGACGGTGGATGAGGACGATCTCGTGACGGGAGCGCTCACGAGCGGCCTCGACCACCTTCGGCGTGTCGTCGTCGCTGTCGTCGACGAAGATCACCTGGTACCGCCGGCCCGGGATGTCCGGGAGCGCCGTCTCGAGCCGCGCAACGAGCGCCTCGACGTTCTCCGCCTCGTCCTTGGTGGGGAGGACGATGGAGAGCGCCGGCCGCCCGCGCGTGCCATTGAGGGCATGCGCCGGTGCCGCCGCGGAGGTCGCCCACGAGCCGGCGTTCACCTCTTCGGGGTCTCCATTCAGCTCTCGTAGCATCGATTCAGTCCTTAGGTTGCGCGCCGCGGGGGGAGCGACTGGAACACGATGCCGACGGTCCCGTCGACACCTTCCAACGACGAGGCTCACACTCCCAGGGGCCACGGTTCAAAGCGGGGGTGAGACTCGCTGTGCGCAAGGTAAAGCGGCGGCTGTTGAAGGGCACCGCCCGAACGGGTAGGCCACCATACTCCGATGGTCCAGCTTGGCTCTCGGAGCGTCTGTTCAAGCCCATGAGGGGCTCCGCGGCCCGCCTCCCGAAGGCGGTCGCAATCGTGCTCTGGAGACCGGCCGGACGGCCCGTGGCGCCGTCTTCGGCAGCTCATGCCTCACCCGCTGGATCCTTTTCCCTCATCGGAGCCGCGCCGTCAAGACCTTCCGGCAACGGACGGCTCGCGGCGGCCCGCTCAGGGGGTCGCGCGGCGGGCCAGGAGCTCCTCCGCGTGGCGGCGCGCGCCCCGGTCGGACGGCGCGGCTCCGAGCATCCGGCAGAGCTCGGCCACGAGCTCCTCGCCCTCGACCGAGAGGATCGCGGTGGAGGCCAGGCCGCCCGCTCCGGGGCCCTTGACGAGCCGGTAGTGGACGTCGGCCATCGCCGCCACCTGGGGCAGGTGGGTGATCACCAGGACCTGGCGCCCGCGCGCGAGGGCGGCGAGCTTGAGGGCCAGCGCGGTGGCGGTCTCGCCGCCGATTCCCGCGTCGACCTCGTCGAAGACGAGCGCTCCCTCCAGGGCGCGGGCCGCGCCGTCGGCGGCGGCCGCCCCCGTGCCGGCGGCCTGGAGGGCCAGCAGCACCCGTGAGAGCTCGCCGCCGGAGGCGGCGGAGGCCAGGGGCGCCTCGGCCAGGCCGGGGTTCGCCCGCAGCCAGAGCGCGGCCCGGTCGGCGGGCGCCTCGTCCGGATCCTCGACCGGCGCCGCCGCAAGCTCCACCCGCAGCGCGGCCGCCGGCATGCCGAGCTCGGACAGCTCGCGCGCGACCGCGGCCCCCAGCCGCGGGGCGGCCTCGGCCCGCACCGCATGGAGCGCGTCCGCCTCGTCGCGCAGGTCGGCCAGGAGGCGCGCCCGCTGGGCCGCCAGCGCATCCTCCCCCGCGGCCTCCCCCTCGAGCGCGGCGAGCGCCGCCCGCGCCTCGGCCGCCCGGGCGAGCGCCTCCTCCACGCCGCCGTGGCGGCGGGTGATGCGCCGGTAGGCCTCGAGCCGCTCCTCGACCCGGTCCAGGCGCCCCGGCTCGCCGGCGTCGCCCGCCAGCCCCTCGAGGTAGCGGTGCAGCGCCATCGAGGCCTCCTGGAGGGCGTCCTGGGCGCCCGCGAGCTCGCCGAGCGGCGCGCCGAGCGCGGGGTCGAGGGCCAGGGCGCCCTCGAGCGCCCCGATGGCCGCCCCCACCTGCCCGATCGCACCCGCCCCCTCCGCGTCGTCCGGCGAGAGCGCCCGCGCGGCGGCGGCGGCGGCGGCGAGGAGGCGCTCGGCGCCGCGGAGCCGCTCGCGCTCCGCAAGCAGGCTCCCCTCCTCGGCGGGGTCCGGCCGGGCGTCCTCCACCTCCCGCACGAGCTCCTCGAGGGCGGCGCGCTGGCGACCCGCCGCCTCACGGCGCCCGCGCGCGGCGGCGAGCGCGCGCCCGGCCGCCCGGGCGCGGCGCCGCAGCGAGGCGACGCGGTCCGCCCGGCCGCGGGCCTCCGGGCCCGCGAAGGCGTCGAGGGCCGCGAGCTGGGCGGCCGCGCCGGTCAGCCGGCGCCCCTCGCCCTGCCCCACGATGCGCAGCCGCGCGCCGGCGAGGCCGGCCACCGCCTCGGTCGACGCCGCCGCCCCGTCCAGCAGTGCCCGCGCCCGCCCCTCCGCCGGCACGCGGCGCCCGACCACGACCTCGAGCTCGTCCTCGGCCAGCTCGCGTAGGCCCAGCGCCGGGTCCTCTTCGTCCAGCGAGTCCCAGAAGCCGGGCGGCAGCGCGAGCGCGGCCTGAACGAGCGCGTGGCGGGCACCGGGACGCACGGCGCGCTGGTCGGCCGGCGCGCCGAGAAGGAGCGCGAGGGCGCCGGCGACGACGCTCTTGCCGGCGCCCGTCTCGCCCGTGATCGCCGTGAGCCCGGCGGCCGGCTGCAGCTCGGCGCGATCGATCACCACGAGATCCCGGATCTCGACGGAGCGGATCACGGCGCCGGCTGTCCAGCCCGGACTAGAGCCGCCCGAACTTCTCGCGGTAGCGGCGGAAGAACGGGCGCTCGGGGAAGATGCCCAGGTGCACGTCGTTGCCGCCCAGGCTGACCGAGAGCGAGCGGCCCGCGGCCAGACAGCCGATCTTCAGGCCGTCCGAGAGCACGTCGACGTCGCCCGCCACGGCGGCGTTGGTGATCACGAGCGTCTCCTCGGGGCCGATCACCAGCGGGCGCGTGTCGAGGTGGTGGGCCGCGATGAACGAGAGCACGAAGCAGCGCACCCGCCAGGAGACCGCGGGCCCGCCGGCCGCGAGGTTGTAGGCGGTCGACCCGACCGGCGTCGAGCAGATCACGCCGTCGCAGCGCACCTTGGCCACCGGCTCGCCGTCCACCGTGTAGAAGAGGTCGGCCATGCGCGACTCGCCGCCGCGCAGCAGGGCGAGGTCGTTGACCGCGTCCACCTCGCCGCC
>JAWVEW010000076.1:0-2572 GCA_033856495.1 Miltoncostaeaceae bacterium
AGGACACTGGCTGGGCGCATCCGCCGATGAGCTGTGCGACAGGCTCGGCGCGGCGGTCAATTGGCCAATTGCGGCGGGTGCCCTACCTGGCCCGGGCCGGCCGGCGCTGGCTGGCAGTTCCCGGACATGGCGATCGACGACCACAGCTGCCTTGGCTCTGCGAGATGCTCGCCGCCCAAGGCGCCGGCGCCAGCCGCCTGTTTCCTCGCCCGGGCGGTTTCATGGTCGCCGACGAGCACGCCGTCACGATCGAGGGCGTGCTCCTGGACAACGCCGAGCGCCTGGGGTCGGCCGCCGCTATCACCCGCCCCTACACGCTCGCACGAACGGGAAGGCGATCCGGACCCGTGCCCTTCCCCGGCTGGGTCCGGTGGCACAACCGACGCAGACCCCAGAGCTCCCTCGGCGGCGGGCCGCCGATCAGCCGTGTCGCCCAGGTCCGTGGTACGACAGCTCGCCGCCGGCGACCGCCGGCAGGATGGTGACCTCCTGGCCGTCCGTGACGGCGGTCTCGATGCCCTCGCCGAAGCGGACGTCCTCGCCGGCCACGAAGACGTTCACGAACCGCCGCAGGCCGCCGTTCTGCATGACCCGCTCACGAAAGCCGGCGTGCCTGCCGTCGATCTCGTCGATCAGGTCGCGGATGGTCCCCGGAGCGCACTGGAGGGTGGAGGCTCCGCCCACGAGCGGGCGCAGCGGGGCCGGGATGCGGACGGTGACGGGCATTGGCGCGAAGCTCCTCTCGTTCGGACCCTCTAGGCGATCAGCCGGGACTCGCCCACGGCGGCCTCGAAGGAGGCGACCGTGGCGGCGATCGAGCGCCGCTGGACGCGGGACGAGACCGCGTCCAGCGTCTTCAGGCCGTCGCCGGTGATGAACAGCACCACCCGCTCGTCCCGGTCGATCTCGCCGCGGGCGGCGAGCCGCGCCAGGACCGCGGTGGTGACCCCCCCGGCCGTCTCCGTGAAGATGCCCGTGGTCTCGGCGAGGAGCACGATCGCGTCGACGATCTCCTCCTCGCTCACCGCCTCGATCGAGCCGCCGGTGTCGCGCGCGACCTCGAGCGCGAAGACGCCGTCGGCCGGATTGCCGATCGCCAGGCTCTTGGCGATCGTGGCCGGCCGCACGGGCGAGACGAAGTCCAGCCCCCGCGCCCAGGCGTCCGCCACCGGCCCGCATCCGGCCGCCTGGGCGCCGGTCAGCATCGGCCGGACTCCCTCGACCAGTCCGGTGTCGAGCAGGTCCGCGAAGCCGCGGTTGATCTTCGTGTAGAGGGACCCGGAGGCGATCGGGACGACGCAGCGGTCGGGAAGGCTCCAACCCAGCTGCTCGGCGACCTCGTAGGCGAGCGTCTTCGACCCCTCGCTGTAGTAGGGACGCACGTTCACGTTGACGAAGGCCCAGGCGCGGTCCGCCGCCAGCTCCATGCAGAGGCGGTTGACGTCGTCGTACGTGCCGTCCACGGCGATCAGGTTGGTGCCGTAGATCCCGGTGGCGATGATCTTCTGCTCCTCGAGGTCCGCGGGCACGAACACGTAGCTCTCGAGGCCGGCGGCGGCGGCATGGGCGGCGACCGAGTTGGCGAGGTTGCCGGTGGAGGCGCAGGCGACGATCCGGTAGCCCAGCTCCCGGGCCTTCTGGAGGGCGACGCTGACCACCCGGTCCTTGAAGCTGTGCGTGGGGTTGGCGGTGTCGTTCTTGACCCAGACCTCACCCAGGCCCAGGCGCTCGGCCAGGCGCGGCGCCCGCACCAGCGGGGTCATGCCGGTGGGCAGCCCGGCGGTCGGGTCCTCCGGTGCGCAGGGCAGGAAGTCCCGGTAGCGCCAGAGGGAATGCGGCCCGGCGGCGATGCGCTCCCGGCTCACCGTCGCGGCCAGCCGGTCCATGTCGTAGAGCACCTCGAGGGGACCGAAGCAGAACTCGCAGACGTAGGCGGCCGTCAGCTCCTCCTGCCGCCCGCACTCCTTGCAGCGAAGGGCCGCCGCTGCGGTGACGTAGGGTTCCATGTGCTCCCGATTCCGACTTGTCGACGACACGCGCCCAACGAAAAACGCCTTCCGCCCGGAACGGGGAAGGCGAGCGGCGAGCCGGCCGGATTCGGTCTTCCACATCTTCCAGGCGTGAACCGCCTGCTGGAATTGGCACCTGGCGCAGTCTGCGCTGGTTGCCGCGGCTTCACAGGGCCAGTCCCTCCGCCGCTCTCGATGCGTACAGCCCGGAGAGTATAAGAAGCCGCCGCGGGAAGCGTCAAACCGCCGCCGGCCGCCGGCGGCCGGGGCGCCCGCACGGTGACGGACCGGTGAAGATTCATCGCGCCGCCCCGCTGTTGCTAGCCTCAGCCGCGATGGCGACCGAAACGCCGCACGACGACGCCGATCAGCCCGAGCCGTCCGCACCCACGCCGCCTCCGGAGGCCGCCTCTCCGAAGGCGGCCGGTCGGGCCGGGCTGCGCCGGCGCCGCCGCGAGTTGCTGAACCGACGGCAGGAGGTCGTCTACCACCTCGGGGGCCTCGCGTTCGAGCTTTTCCGCCGCGACCTGCTGAACGAGCCCGTGATGCGGGTGCGCGCGGAG
>JAWVEW010000077.1:0-5041 GCA_033856495.1 Miltoncostaeaceae bacterium
ACGCCGGCGCCCACACGAGGGCCTCCGGCGCGGGAACGATTCTACGGGGGCGCGTGCGACGCCGGCGCCCCGGGCGGACTTCAGGGCGGAGAGGCGACGAGGAGGATCCGTATGCCCGCCGTCCGCCCACCACTCGATCTCGGCCGACACACGAGCCACCGTGGGGCCACCATCGCGCCGGCGAGCGGGCTGCGGATCCCGGTCTCGTGCGTCGAGCAGGGCCGCTGGCACTCGGTCTCGGGCGACTTCCAGGCCGCGCCGCACGCCTCCCATCCCGGGCTGCGCCGGCGCAGGGCCGTGCGGCTGAGCGAGGGGCCGCTCAGCGTCTCCTCGGCCACGGGCGCCGCGGCGGAGATGTTCAGGGAGCGTGGGGCCGATCCCACGGCCCTGCGCGAGCGCTTCCCGCTTGGCGCCAGGGCGGCGCGGCGCGCACACGGGCCGCGCGGCGCCGCATCATGAGCGGCCCGGACGCGCGCCAGCCGGCGTGGCTACACGGTGACGCTCGGGGTGAGCCGGCCCTCGCCGGTCGGCGGCGCCGGGCGCTCGCCGGCCGCAGGGTCCGGCAAGCGCACGACGCGGGACCGTACGCCGGCGTCCAACCAGCGCGGACCGGAGACGGCGGCCCGTCCGACCAGCAGGCCGAGCAGGAGCAGGGGGGGGCGGTCACCGACGTGGATCAGGACCTCACCGGGCAGGAGCCGTGCGATGGCGGCGACCGAGGCCAGGAGCGCGAGCGGCGGCGCGAGCGCCCGGACGTCCACCGTCAGCTCTCCGCCGACGATCGCGCTGGCCGACTCGGACAGCTCCGGCGGGGCCCGCCAGAGGAAGAGCTCGTGGTCGTCCGGTGCGAAGGAGCAGACGAGCGTGCGCAGGTCAGGCCCGCTGAGGGCCTGCCACGGGGCGGTCGACGCCAGGTCGGTGCGCGTGTGCACCGCCAGCAGCTCGCCGGGCTCCAGGCCGCCCGCCAGCGCCGCGACGGAGGCGAGCGCGGCATCGGGGGCGAGGGTCTCGTCCAGGTTCTTGCGCAGAAGGACGACGCGCCGGGAATCGGTCGCGGGGGCGGGGACCATCGCTGGTCCTCCTGTTCTGCCGGCCTGGGTACGCGTCGATAGGCGGGCCAGCCTCACCTGAGGCGCCGCCCGTCGGGCGACCGCCCCACGAGCGTTCGTGCCGATGACGGTAGCACTCTCCCCGCCCCCCTCAGCTCACCGCCACCGCCTCCCCCGCGCCGGCGCCCAGGCCCGGCTCCCCGCGGCCCATCTGGCGCAGCCAGCGCGCGTGCGAGGCAAGCGCCGCCCACAGGCTCGGCTGGGCGACGTGGCGCACGCCGTGGCGGGCGCAGGTCTCGCGCACGGCCTCCAGCAGGTGGGGGTAGTGGACGTGGCAGACCCCGGGGAACAGGTGATGCTCGATCTGGAAGTTGAGCCCGCCCAGGTACCAGCCGAGCAGCCGGTTGTGGGTGGCGAAGTCCACCGTCGTCTCGACCTGGTGGACCGCCCAGACGGGCTTTGGCCCCCCGCGCATGCGCTCGAGGCTCGAGAAGGAGACCTGGTCCACCGAGTGGGCCAGCTGGAAGACGGTGGCGGTGGTGAAGCCGAGCACCCAGGAGCAGCAGGCGAAGGTGACCAGCACCGCCCACCAGGGCGCCACCAGGAGCGGGATCACCAGCGCCCAGCTCCAGAAGACCGCCTTGCCGCCGACGAAGAGCACCAGCTGCAGCCCGCGCGGGGGCGCAAGCGGGGTGATCTCGCCGACGCGTCCGCGCACCAGCTCCTTGACGTCGCCGAAGAGGTGGTAGCGAAGGGCGAAAAGGCCGTAGATCGGCCAGGCGTAGAGGTGCTGGAAGCGGTGGAGGCCGCGGCGGGTCTGGTCGGGGGCCAGGCGCAAAAGCGGCAGCTGGTCGATGTCGGCGTCGCCGCCGACGATGTTGGTGTAGGAGTGATGGGACTGGTTGTGCTTGGCGCGCCAGATGTAGGAGCTGGCGCCGATCAGGTCGAAGCTGAGCCCCAGGATCCGGTTTCGCTTCCTGCCGGCCAGCAGCGCGCCGTGGTTTGCGTCGTGGGCGATCGCGAAGCCGATCCCCGACAGCGCCAGCGCCAGCGAGAGCGCAAGCGGCGCAACCGTCCAGACGCTGCGGGCGAACAGCAGAAGGCCCAGGTAGGAGCACAGGGCCCAGCCCATGATGAGCGCGGTCTTCAGGATCGCCAGGCGCCGGCCGCGGCGCACCCGCGCCGGCGTCAGGACCTCGGCCGCCAGCCGGCGAAGCTCCAGGTGGAACTCGCCGCCGCCGGTGAAGATGGCGCGGGGGCGGGCGCTCATCGGGCCCCCCTCGTCCCCGAGGGGGCGCGTCGGCCCCGCTCGCGGAAGCCGCCGCGCGCGAACGCCTCCCCCAGCTCCAGCCCGGCGGCCATCCGCCGCATGTCGTCCTCCTGCTGCGGGGCGACGAAGGTGATGCCGATTCCCCCCCGCCCGGCCCGACCGGTGCGCCCGATCCGGTGCACGTAGGTGTCCTGATCGGCCGGAGGGTCGAAGTTGATCACGTGGCTGATCCCGTCCACGTCCAGGCCGCGGGCGGCGATGTCCGTGGCGACCAGCGTGTCCAGCCGCCCCGACCCGAACCCCGCGAGCGCCCGCTCGCGCGCGGACTGGCTCTTGTTCCCGTGCAGCGCCGCGCTGGCCAGCCCATGGGCGCCCAGGCGCCGGGTGAGCCGATCGGCTCCGTGCTTGGTCCGCACGAACACGAGCGCCAGGTCCCGCTCCTCGGCGAGGGCGGTGAACAGGGCGTCCACACGATCCTCGGTCGCGACGGGCAGGAAGCGGTGCTCGATGCTGCCGCCGCGGTCGGCGTCCGGAGCGGCCACGTGCCGGCGGGGCGCCCGCGTGTAGTCGGCGGCCAGGCGGGCGACCTCGCCCTCCAGCGTGGCCGAGAAGAGGAGCGTCTGCCGGGGGCCGGGCATCCGGCGCAGGATGCGCTCCACCTGGGGCTTGAAGCCCATGTCGAGCATCCGGTCGGCCTCGTCCAGCACGAGGCTCTGGACGCCGCGCAGCTCCAGAAGGCGTCGGGTCAGGAGGTCGTCGAGGCGCCCGGGGGTCGCGACCACCAGATCGGCGCGGGCCGCCTCGCGCGCCTGGCGCGCAAGCGGGCGCCCGCCATAGACGGCGGCGACCCGCAGCCGCTTCGGCGCGCCGGCGAGGGCCGTCTCGGCCGCGACCTGCCCGGCCAGCTCGCGGGTCGGGACCAGCACGAGGGCGCGTGGGCCGCCGTCCCTGGGCTCGCCGAGGCGCTCGATCAGCGGCAGGGCGAAGGCAAGGGTCTTGCCCGAGCCGGTCGGCGACTGGGCCAGGACGTCACGCCCGGCGAGCACATCCGGGATGACGAGGGACTGGATGGGGAACGGCGCGTGGACGCCGCTCGCGGCGAGCGCCGCGACGACGGGGGCCGACACGCCGAGGTCGGCGAAGGACTGCTCTGGCATTGCGCTCCTGGATCCTGGGACTCGGGAAGGTATTGGCGACCCGAGCCGCCGTGGAGCGAAACGGATGAGCGAAGACCTGCGGGACACTGCTCCGCGACGGGCACGGTAGCAGGCCGTCCGTCGCCCCCAGGCGCTTCGGCGTGTCCGCCAACACGATCGTGCGGTGGGCCTTGCCGAAGGATTCTTTCATAGCCCCCCGCTCGCGGCATCCGTCCGGCCAGCGGGTATTGCGCGGGTGCCGGCGGCTTCCCGCGACCCCGCGGCAGCCCAGCGGGGGACGGGACCCGCGCGCGCCGGGCCGCAGCGCTACGATTGGGTTGCTCGCTCGATGGCAGTCGTGAGTTCTGCGATTGCAGGAAATTTGGGCGGGGGTCGGGACCGGCTCAGCAGGCCCTTGCCATCAGGCGCATCCCGACCGAGGAGGCCGACGTGCCCAGCGATCTATCCGCGCCGAGAGCGCACGACGCTCGACCGATCGCCGGTGAGTCGTCGGATCAGCACTACCAGCCCGAAGGCCCGTCGGAGGAGCGGACGCTCGAGTCGTTTCGGACCGAGACCGAGCACGCCCGCCGCAAGTGCCCGGGGCCGGCGGTCATCCACGCGAACGGCCTGCGGGAGTGCCTCGGGGGCTGCGGTGGCGACTGGGCGGGGTGCGCGCACGCGCCGGGCGCGGTGCAGGGCTGCTCGGGCATCGGATGGGTGCGCCTTCGCTCGACCTGCTGGCGCTGTCGGCCGCCGGCCGCTCCGGCGTACCCGTTGCGCGTGCGCCGACCCGGGTGACTGAGCGGTCGTGCGATCATGGGCGTAGAGTCGAAGGCGATGGAGCGAAATGGTGGACATGGAAGTGAGCGTCGTACGGACCTTGCCGCCGTGTGCGGGGTACTCGATCTGCTCGTCGATGGTCGAGGGCCTGGACGCCCAGGGCACCCCCTACCGTCGGCGCTGCACGCGGAAGGCGCTCTTCATGGTGGAGACGCCCGGGCACCCGACCCTGACCGCCTGCCGCCTTCATGCCGGACCGACGCAGCCGGAGGTCGGACGGCGATGACCGGCCGTCCCCGCCCCCACCGCGCTCGCCCGTCATGACGGCCCTCGAAGATCTCGAGCGCGCCCAGCCCTTCTACGGACCCGGCCCCTGCGCCGCCTGCCGGCGCTGGCCCGGAGAGCAGCACAGCAGCTCCTGCCGGCTCGCGCCATCGACTCGGGTCGCCGGCGCCGTGGAGCCGAGGGCCGGCCAGATCTGGGCCTTCGATCCGCCCCCGCGGCTGGACAACTTCTCGCGCTGGGCGCAGCTGGCGCCCCGGCCCTGGCGGATGCTCCTGCTCTCCGTCACGACGTCGGGCACGTACGGCCGCGCGCGCCTGCGGATGGTCGACGAGGACGGCGGCGACTTCCCGGTGCCGCCCGGCTGGGTCGAGGAGCGCAACCTCATCGCCGCCAAGTACGGCGAGCCGGCGGTGAGCGTGTCTCCCATCGAGACCCGCGCGCCGGTGCTGGACCTGCGTGCGCAGCGCGCCGGCTGGCGCTTCCTGGAGGACCCCGCCTGAGGTCGTCGAGCCCCGGGG
>JAWVEW010000078.1:0-2616 GCA_033856495.1 Miltoncostaeaceae bacterium
AGCGTCGACCTGCGCGGCGGGCGGCTGCTCTCGCCCGACCCGGCGCTGGCGGGCATCGCCCCGGTCGACGCGCTGGCGCGCCTGGCAGAGAGCGGTGTGGGGGAGGCGATCGTGCTCGACCTCATGCGGGTCGGCTCGGCTGAGGGACCCGACGTGACGCTTCTGGCCGAACTGCATGCCCGCTTCCCCGAGCTCGAGCTGCTCGCGGGCGGCGGGGTGCGCCACGCCGGCGACCTCCGTGCGCTGGCCGAGGCCGGAGCGTCCGGCGCCCTGGTCGCCACGGCCCTGCACGGCGGCGCCATCGGGGCCGGCGAGCTGCGCGCCCTGCGCTGAGGCGCGCATGACGGGTGGTCAGGCGCCGAGCTCCAGGTGCGCGACGAGGGCAGCCGCCACGTCGATCCCGGTCGCCCTCTCGACGCCTCTCCAGCCCGGAATCCCGTTGACCTCGATCACGTAGTCGCGCCCGTCGGCGGCACGGAGCAGGTCGACGCCCGCGTAATCCGCGCCGAGTGTGGCCGCGGCCTGCACGCACAATCGCGCGCGCTGCTGGTCGAGCGTGATCGGCCGGGCCTGGGCGCCGCGCGAGAGATTCGCCCGCCAGCCGGTGCCGACGCGTTCGATCGCGGCGACCACGCGCCCACCGACGACCATCGCCCGGACGTCGGTGCCGTCGTGCGGCAGCGTCTCCTGGACGTAGTAGACGGCACGCTCGATCTCGAGCGCGCGGAACACGCGCTGGGCGACGTCCCGGTCCTCGACTCGCGCCATCCCGAATCCCATCGAGCCGAAGAGTGGCTTGACGATCACGTCGGAGCCGAGCTCGTCGAACGCCTCGAGTGCGTCGTCGGGCCGCTCGCAGGCCACGGTCCGCGGCGTGGGGAGGCCGGCGGCGGCCAGGAGCGCCGAGGCGAGGAACTTGTCGATCGTGTGCTCGATCGCGAGCGCGCCGTTGACGGCGCGCACGCCCGCGGCGGCCAGCGCGTGCAGGACGTCGACGCGAAAGACGATCTGCTCGAGCGAGCCGCGCGGGATCCCGCGCACGACCACCACATCGCAAGCCTCGAGCGCCACCTCGCGCGAGCGCACCGCGAAGCCGCCGTCGATCCGGCCCACCATCCTCGTCACTGGGGCGAAGGCGCACTGGTGCCCGCGTGCCGTCAGGGCCCGCTCCAGGCGCTCGGCGTGCCAGCCTCCGGTCGAGCCGATGACGGCGACGCGCATGCCGGCGCGATCCTATCCGGGGCGCTCGACGCCGCCTCGGTCGCGGACACCGCAGCTCGTTCTGGGACCGGCGAATTGGCACCGTGTCAGAACCACGACACCGCGCTGTCGTCTGCCATGACCAGAGGGTTGCCTTATAACCCGAGCCACTGTTAGGGTCGGACGCAAATCGGACGCAAACGGGGAGAGAGCCTGTGAGCCAGACCCAGAGCAGCGGCGTCGATGTCTCCGAACTGGACCGCCAGAACGGATTGACCCTCGGTCGGATCCTCGGGAGGGGAACCGTCGGACAGGCCGAGGAGGGACCGGACGGCAAGATGACCGCCACCGTCCGGATCCCAGAGGATGAGCTCGTGTACGAGCCCGGGATCCTCGTCCTCCCGCACGGGGGCGAGCTCGAGCTCACGCTCATCAACGACGACAAGAACACCCACTGCGCGGTCCTGCCGAGCAACGGCGATTCGAAGTTCATCTGGTTGGTGAACCACTCGAAGGGGACGGCCAACATCGTGCTCGACGGCCCGGGCTATTACTGGTACGGCTCCCGTACCGGCAACGACGAGGGCCGCGGCCTGACCGCGGCGATCGTCGTGCAAGGGGAGGCTCCGCCCGAGGCCAAGATCGACCGCCCACCGCAGCCGCGCCCCTAGTTCGACGCAGCCCAGCTCAACCTCTACCTCGCAAGGAGCAGGTGAATGGCAACCGACTACGTCGACGCAGGGCAGGCAATCGACAACTCGACTCTCAGCAGCATCGTCGGCAGTGCGCCGCCGGTGACCACGGGCGTCAGCTACGAGCGCATCCGCGATGCCCGCTCTGAGCCGCAGAACTGGCTCACCTACTACGGCGCCTACGACGGCCAGCGGTACAGCCCGCTGGACCAGGTCAACACGGAGAACGTCAAGCGCCTGACTCCCGCGTGGATGTTCCAGGCCGGCTCGGTCGGCCTGCACGCCGGCAAGTCGACGTACTCGTTCGAGGCTTCCCCGATCGTCGTCGACGGGATCATGTTCGTTTCGGGCTGGGACGGCTGGGTCTGGGCGCTCGACGCCCGCAACGGAGACCTGCTGTGGCAGTACAGGCATGCCATCCCGTACGACGTGTCGCTCTGTTGCGGCAACGTCAACCGGGGGGTCGCCGTGGCGCAGGGGATGGTCTTCGTGACCACGCTCAACGCCCACATCATCGCCCTGGACGCCGAGAGCGGGAAGAAGGTCTGGGATCAGACGTACGGGGACGTCCGCGCGGGTGAGAGCGCCACGGTCGCGCCCCTCGTCGTGAAGGACATGGTCATCGTCGGCAGCTCCGGCGGGGAGTTCGGCAACCGCGGCCACACCGACGCGTTCAAGCTCGAGAACGGCGAGCGCGTCTGGCGGACGTACATGGTGCCGAAGC
>JAWVEW010000079.1:0-13340 GCA_033856495.1 Miltoncostaeaceae bacterium
CCGCGTTGGTGCGGCCCTCGGCGACGAGCGCCAGCACCTCCCGCTCGCGGGGCGTGAGCGCGGCGAAGGGATCGTCCCGCCGCATGGCGAGGAGGCCGGCGACGACCTCGGGGTCGAGGGCCGACCCTCCCTCGGCCACGCGCCGCAACGCGTCGAGGAAGTCGTCCACGTCCAGGACCCGATCCTTCAGGAGGTAGCCGAAGCCGCCCCCGGTGACCAGGTCGAGGACGTGCCGGGTCTCGATGTGCTGGGAGAGCAGCATCACCCCGACCTCCGGCTGGCGGCGGCGGATCTCGGCCGCCGCGCGCGCCCCGTCGTCGTCGCCGCCCGGAGGCATCCTGACGTCCACCACCGCGAGATCCGGCCGCTCGCGCTCGACCGCGGCCAGCAGGGCGTCGGCGTCCCCGACCGCGGCGAGGACCTGGTGCCCGGCGTCCCGCAGCAGCAGCGCAAGGCCCTCGCGGAAGAGCGCCGAGTCCTCGCCGATCACGATGCGCAGGGGAGGACCACCTCCAGGCGCGTTCCCGCCCCGCGGGGGCTCTCGAGCCGAAGGGACCCCCCGTGCGCCGCCACGCGGTCGGCGAGCCCCGCCAGCCCGCCGCCGGCGACGCTCGCCGCTCCGCCAACGCCGTCGTCGGTGACCGATACCCGCAGATCGTCGTTCTCGCGGTGGACGCGCACGTCGATGCGGCTGGCCCCCGCGTGCTTCACGGCGTTGGCCACCGCCTCGCAGGCGACGTAGAAGGCGGCGACCTGGACGTCGTCGGGGAGGTGGCCGGATGGCGCCTCGACCTGCATCGCGAGGGGCGTGCGGCGCGCGAGATCGTCCAGCGCCGTCCCGAGACCCCCGTCGAGCGCCCCCGGGCGCAGTCCGCGCGCGATATCCCGGAGCTCCGCCACCGTGTGCCCGATCTGGTCCACCGCCCCGTCGATGACCGCGCCGGCGTCGGGATCGGCGCCGGCGAGGCGGCGCTGCAGGCGGCGGAGCGTCATGCCCAGCGCCACCAGGCGCTGCTGCGCGCCGTCGTGCAGGTCCCGCTCCAGGCGCCGGCGCTCCTCGTAGCCGGCGCGAACGATCCGGATGCGGCTCTCCCGGACCTCCGCGAGGCGCCCGCGCGCCTCGCTGCCCAGGCGGGCGACCTCCAGGGGCAGCGCCGCGGCCCGCAGCACGTCGGCGACCAGGAGGGGCCGCCCGTCGAGGCGCGCGTCGTGCTGGACGAGGGCGACCGCCTGATCCCCCCGCCGGACCGCGGTCGACGAGCGTCCGTCGCCGGCGACGGGTGCCGGCTGCGGCGCGCCCGCCATGTCGACGTGCGTCTCGGCGTCGGGCAGCCAGACGAAGAGACGCAGACCGGGGTCGCCGAGCGCCCGCCGCAGCACGTCCTCGATCCCCTCCGGCTCGGCGCGTCCGTCTCGCAGCAGCTCCGTGAAGGCCTCGACGGAGGCGACGGCGTGGAAGCGGTCCCGGTCGAACCGGCGGTCCAGCATGCGCTGCAACCGCCGGCGCAGCGGTCCGAAGGCCGCGGCGATGACCAGCGCGGCGACCCCCGTGCCGACGGCCGAGCGTCCGCCGATGGCCAGCGCCACGGTCAGCGCCACCGCGGCGAAGATCGCCGCGAGCAGGATGGTGAGCAGGCCCCAGGCAAGCGTGCGGCTGATGAGCCGGTCGACGTCGTAGAGGCCGTGTCGCAGCATGGCGACCGACACCGCCGCCGGAAGGGCGAGCACGCACGTGAAGAGCGCGACCGCGCCCACGACGCCGATGTCGCCCGTGACGAGGGACTCCACGAGCGCCGCGGCGATGGCCAGCGGGAGGAGGGGCGCCACGACGGCGAGCCACTTCATCTGCAGGCGCTCGACCCCCCTGGCGCGGCGGGCGCGGACCGCCATCGCCGCGGCCGCAAGCGCGAGCGACGCGAGGAGCAGCCCGAGCCCGCCCCACCGAAGCGCGTCCGCGGCCGATCCGGAAACGCCTGCCACCGGATGCGGGACGGCGGAGTAGGGCGCCTCGAACGGGTCCGGCGAGAGGAGGTGGCCGAGCCAGATGAGGATCGCGGCGATGGGCGCCGCGACGACCGGCACGCGCCAGCGGGGAGAGGGTGGGCGGCCATCGGGGAAGAGGAGCGCGAGCCACGCCATCGCCAGGAAGAAGAGCACCCAGGTCTCCTCGAGCAGGGCGACCGCCCACCCAGCTCCCCCGGCGCGTCCAGCGCTCGCCGCGGCGGCCCACACCGTCGCCGTCAGGTCGATCGCCGCGGCCGCCCCCAGAAGGGCGAGGACGGCCCCGACCGGATTTCCGGGACGACGCCTGGCGATCAGGAGGCCGGCCACGACCACGGCGACGGCCGTGCTGCCCTCGAGCGCCGCCTGAGCCAGGGATGGCGGATCGGGCGCGCGCGGCCAGAGGATCGCCGCTGCGGCGAGCGCCGCCGCCGACGTCGCGGCGCACGCCCACGCGGCGGCGAGAGGCAAGCGCACGGAGGCAGTGTCGCATGGGCCCGAGTGGCGGGGCATCCGTGCTGACGCGGAGGTCGCGCTGCGCGGGCCGCCAGGGCCGCTCCCCTGTGGGCGGCTCGACCGGAACGGGTCCCATGTGAGGCGGCTTGGTAACTCATGTGCGCGCGGACTGTCACGTTTCGCGCGCACTGACCGACGCGCCCCACGAGGGCTGGTGCGACGTCGATGGGGTCCGGCGGAGGGTCCCGTGCGGCGATTCCGCCGGCGCCGGCGGCCGGGCTGGGGTGCGGTTGGCATACCAGGATGGCGAATGGCCATTTGGCCGCCGCGTGCGCGGTCAAATGGCATTCAGCGATGGTACGCGGGCTTTCGGCCTCCCGTCGCCCGATCTCGCGATCTGGCATGCCACCATGACCTGCCACGTTGGCACGCGAGCCCGATCGCCGGCGGAGGACGACGCCCGGCGCGTCACGGGGCGGTTCGACTAGCGTGGAACGGTGCGCAGGGAGGAGCTGGCCAGGCTCGGTGTGCAGCTGCCGGTGCTGCCGACGATCTGCCTCGGGGCGCTGCCGGGGGAGGCGAGCTGGGCGCTGCGGTTGGAGCGGCTCGGCCTCGACGTGGTGGGGACGGGTGCCGCCGGCGACACCGTCGAGGGGTGGCTGGCGGCGCGGGCGGCCGTTCCGCACCGTCCGGTCAAGGGGGCGGGTGGGGCCGACGCCGACGCCGGTGCGCTCGTCGCGGCCGGCTGCGTGATCGTGGAGTGCGAGGGGGCCGCGCCGGCGGGCGGCTACCGGCTGGGCCCGGAGGAGGCGCTGGCGCCCGGGGTCGACGCCGGCGACCCGGCGGTGGAGGACCCGAACGACGTGGCCGCCCGGATCCTGGCGGCGCTCGCCCGGCACCCGCCGGCCGCGCTCTGGGCCTCCGCGGGGCCCGGGCTCGATGCGCTGCCGGCCGAGGCGGCGGAGGGCAAGCTGAGGGCGCTGGCGGAGGGCGTGCGCCTGGCCCGGCTGGTGCTGGCCAAGGAGCAGTTCGAGCGCTGAGGCCGCCGCGCCGGCCCGACGCCGTCTCCGGGGCTCAGGGCGCCGGCAGGCAGGCGATCCGCGAGGTGGCCACGTCCGCCGGCACCGGCGCGGACCTGGCACCGAAGACTGCCCGGAACTCACGGGCGAAGCCGACGAGGTCCGGGTTCTGGGCCGGGTCGGTGAGGTCGGGCCCGGTGGCGCCCCCGCTCAGGCGGTATGCGCCGGGGCCGTTGGCGAGGAACGTGCAGGCGGCGCCGGTGCGCGCGCGGCGCCACTGAATCGACTGATCCTCGCCGAACGGCGTGCTGGCGGTGAGCACCAGGTGGAGCCGACGGGCATCCCCGTTGGGCACGCGCCGATCGGCGCTCCGCGCGACGAAGGCCGTCCGCAGACGCCGCGGCCAGCTCCCCCACTGCGCCGCCGACCAGGGGCGTGCGGGGATGGGCGGCCCCTCGTAGGCCTCCACCCAGACGCCGCCGGCGAGCCTGAGCGCGTCATAGGCGGCGGCCCAGCCGCGAGGGTCGTCGATCATGGCCGGCAGGTGCACGTAGACGTGGACGCGGCGGGCGTAGGTCGTGGCGCCGAACGGCCGCTTCGAGAGCAGGAGCAGAGCATCCCTGAGCGCCGTGCCGTCCTCCGGCGGCGGCAGCGCCGCCCTCGTGGGCTCGTCCACGAAGACGAGGTGGGCTCCGGAGGCGTCGATCGCGCCGGCGAGCGTCGCCGCAATCTGCTGTGGGCTCAACCCCCGAATCGTCGGCGTTGCGCTGGAGCCGGCCCCGCGGGAGACCTTGCCCGCCATCCGATCGAGGTTCAGCACCTGGCGGACCGGCGACTGCTGGTACAGGCCGTCGTCCGGGGCGGGATAGGGTGGCGCGGAGAGGCCCGCCCGCAGCAGGCCCTGCACGGCGTCCGCCTTGTCGTAGACGATGGTCATCCGCCCCGCCGCCGGTACGGCCGCGATGCCGAGCGCGATGGCGCCGGCGGCAGCGACCGCTCGAAGGCGGAGGCGTCTCGTCGGACGGGAGCGGAGTGTGGTGAGACGAGGCATCTCGAGGCATGAAACCACGGAGTGGGCGCGGACCCTACTGGTCGCGGTCGCCGCCGCAGCCCTGGCGCACGCGCCACCGGCGCGCGGCGCCAAGGCAGGGGTGCAGGACGACCGCCTGGGCGGCGTGCCGCTCGAGGAGCTCTCGGCGCGGCTCGACCTGATCGGGGCGAGCGGCGCGCGGGTCGCCCGCGTCGATGTCTTCTGGACGGACGTGGCCCCCGCCCGCCCGACGCGGGCCGAGGATCCCTCCGACCCGGCCTACCGCTGGGAGCGCCTGGACCACATCGTGGCCGGCCTGCGCGCGCGCCGCATCGCGCCGCTCCTCGCCGCATACGACACGCCGGCCTGGGCCGCGGGCGGGCGCTCCGCGCCGCCGAGCAGCCCCGGCTACAACCCGTGGATGCCCGCCCCGTCGGTCTACGGTCGCTTCATGGGCGCGCTCGCCCGCCGCTACAGCGGGGCCTACACGGCCCCGGGCGGCCGCCGGCCGTTGCCGCGCGTGCGGCTGTTCGAGATCTGGAACGAGCCGAACCTCCAGCTCTACTTCCGGCCCCAGTACGTGCGCCAGCGGGTCGCCTCGATCGGCAACTACGCGCGACTGGTGCGCGCTGCGTATCCGCGCATCAAGCGCGCCAACCCGGGGGCGGTGGTGATCGCCGGCGCGAGCGGGCCGAAGACCTTCAGCCGCGGGAACGGCATCGGCGCCATGCAGTGGCTCGTCGGCCTGGTGCGCAGCGAAGCGCCCTTCGACGCCTACTCCCAGCACATCAGTCCCGCCGCTGCGCCGCGCGTGCAGAGCCCGTTCGTACCGTCCTGGAGCAGCATCCCGGACCTGCTGCGCGCGCTGGACGCGCGGCGCCCGGGCATCCCGCTCTACGTCACCGAAGCCAGCTACACGACCTCGCCGACGCCATTCCGCCGGGTCGTCTTCACGGACGCCCAGCAGGCCGCCTACCTGCGCCAGATCTTCGCGTTGCCCGCCGTGCGCGGGCCGCGGGTACCGGTCGTGATCTGGTTCAACCTCCAGGACAACCCCTCCTGGCCCGGCGGGCTGCTGCGGGAGGACGGGACCCCGAAGCCCAGTCTCGCCGTTTTCCGGCAGGTCGCGCGCACTGCAGTGCGGCGCCGCCCCGCAGCGGGTAGAACCCAGGCGCCGGGCGGCGGTCGCGGTCGGCCCGGGTCGCCGCGAGCCGCCGGGCGCTGGCGCTAAGCTCCGCTGCAGTCGGCGCGTCCGAGCGTCGCCCGGCCTGGGGGCCGACAGCGGACGGCGTCTCCGGTCACCTGGCAAGGAGACTTCCCATGCATCGCCTGCGCGGGCTCCTGGCACCCCTCACGGGGGCGGCCGTTCTGGCCGTCGCTGGGTCGGCGGCCGCCGCGCCCGTGGTCGTCGGCGCGGGGCCGGCGGGCACCACCGCGCTGAGCTTCGACGGCAAGGTCGCCGAGGCCGGCAGGTTCTTCACCTTCTATGGGCACCTGACCGGGGTACGCGGCTGGAGCGACGCCACGGTCTTCGCCGGCACGCGCCGGCCCTCGCTGGCGCGGCTGACCTTCGTGGCGACCACCGAGCTGCAGCCTGGCGGGCGCTCCCCGGTGGGTCTGCGCCGCTTCAGCGTGACGTCGCGGGGGGCGCTCCGGATCTTCCTCCAGACCGAGCCGGGCACCACGGCCGGCGACCCGGTCTCCTTCACCAGCGCCTCGCCCGTCGCGCTGGCCGACGCGAGGCTCAAGGCGCTGGTCATCCCGGTGGGCCCCAGCGGCCCTGCGGCGCGGGCGATCCTCACGGGCGCCCTGGTGATCCGTCAGTCGACGCCGTTCACGATCAACGGCGTCTCCTACCGCCTCGGCGCTCCCGGGATGCGCGTGCGCGTCGCGGCGAACGGCACCGGCGTCGTGAAGGACATCTACCTGCCGGCGGCGGAGCTGAGCATCGCCGGGCGCGCCACGGTCGCCCGCTGACCCAGCACCGCTAGGCGACCCGCTCCGCGGCCTCCTCGGCGTCCCCCTCCTGGTCCTCGGCCGCCCGGTTGCCGCGGCGGGCGGAGAAGTAGGTCGCCTGCGGGTGGTGGGCGACGATCGCCGCGGTGGTCTGCTCCGGCATGAACTGCCAGGCTGCGGTCAGCTCGACCCCCAGCTCCTCCGCCTCGGGGGCCAGCAGGCCCAGCACGAGCTCGTGCTGCTCGAGGTCCGGGCAGGCGGGGTAGCCCCAGGAGTAGCGCCGGCCCTGGTCGATGCCGAGCCCGAGCTCGGCCCGGATCCGCGCGTGCACCAGGTCGGCGAGCCCCTCGGCCGCCTCCACCGCGAGCCCGTGCGCGAAGTAGGCATCGGTGTAGCGGTCCTCCTGCTGCAGCCGGTCGAGGTGGGCGGTCGCCTCGCGCCCGACGGTCACCAGCTGGAACGCCACGACGTCGCGCTCGCCGTCGGCCACGGGGCGGAAGTAGTCGGCGATGCACAGGCGCCGGCCCTCGGGCTGGCGGGGGAAGGGGAAGCGCGCCCGCTCCTCGCCGGAGGCTGGGTCGAACACTACGAGGTCGTCGCCGTCGCTGGCGGCCGGGAAGTAGCCGTAGCAGGCGCGCGGGACGATCCAGCCGTCCGCGAGCGCCTCCCGCTGCAGGCGCTCGCGCATGGGCAGGAACTCCTCGGCGACCAGCCGCTCGAACTCCTCGCCGTGCACGCCCTTGCCGCCCCAGGAGAGCCGGTAGAGGGACTTCTCGTCCATGCGCGCGAACATCTCGGCCGGGTCGATGCCCTCCACTCGCCGCACGCCGAGGAAGGGCGCCGCCGGCACGGCGGCGCGGTCCAGCACCACCCGCTCCGCCTGCGGCCGGTCGGGCTGGGCGGTCGGGGGCGGCCGGTCGCGCGCCGTCACCGCCTCGGCCAGCCGGGTCGCGCGCAGCGCCTCGGCCAGCTCGGGGTCGCGCAACTGGTCCACGACCCCGAGGCCCTCGAACGCGTCCTTGCAGTAGAAGACGCCCGGGCCGTAGGGCTCCCCGTCCTCGAGGAAGAGGGTGCGCCGCCCGAAGGCGCGGTTGATCGCCGCCCCGCCGAACAGCACCGGGAAGGCATGGCCGCGAGCGTCGAGCTCGCGCACCAGCAGGGGCATCTGGCGGGAGGTGGAGACCAGCAGCGCCGAGGCGCCGATGGCGTCGGCGCCGTGCTCGACGGCGGCGTCGATGATCACGTTCAGCGGCACCTGGCGGCCCAGGTCGACCACCGTGTAGCCGTTGTTCTTGAGGATCGTGCCGACCAGGTTCTTGCCGATGTCGTGGACGTCGCCGTAGACGGTCGCGAGCACGACGGTGCCCTTCGTGTAGCCCTCCACCTGGTCCAGGTACTGCTCGAGGTGGGCGACGCTGCGCTTCATCACCTCGGCCGACTGGAGCACGTAGGGCAGGATCAGCTCGCCCCGTCCGAAGCGGTCGCCGACCTCCTTCATGGCCGGCAGCAGGACGCCGTTGAGGACCGCGATCGCCTCGTCGTTCGCGCGGGCGCCGCGCTCGTCCAGGGCGGTGTCGATGTCGTCCTCGGCACCTTCGGGGACCCGCTGGAGGATGCGCTGGAAGATGCGCTCGTCCGCCGAGAGCCCGTCGAAGCGGGTGCTGGCGTCGCGGACCGGCGCGTTCTCCGTGCCCTCGAAGTGGGAGATGAGGCGGGCGAGGGCATCGGGGCGCCGGTCGAAGATCAGGTCCTCGGCCAGCGTCCGCTCGTCGGCGGGGATCTCGGCGAGGGGCCGGATGTGGGCGGGATTGACCATCGCCAGGTCGAGCCCGGCCTCGACGGCGTGGCCCAGGAAGACGCTGTTGATCGTGGCGCGCGCCGCCGGCTCCAGACCGAAGGAGACGTTGGAGACGCCCAGGCTCGTGTAGACGCCGGGCAGCTCGGCCTTGATCTTGCGGATGCCCTCGATGGTCTCGACCGCGGAGTGGCGGTACTCGTCGCCGCCGGTCGCCAGCGTGAAGGTCAGGGCGTCGAAGATCAGGTCCTCGGGGGCCAGGCCGTACTCGCCCACGACGATGTCGTGGATCTTGCGCGCCACTCGCAGCTTCTCGTCGGCGGTCTGCGCCATCCCGGCCTCGTCGATCGTCAGCGCGACGACGGCCGCCCCGTGCCGGCGCACCAGCGGCACCACCCGCTCGATCCGCTCGCGGCCGTTCTCCATGTTGATGGAGTTGACGATCGCCCGGCCGGGATAGGTGGCGAGCGCGGCCTCGACCGCATCCGGCTCGGTGGAGTCGATCATCAGCGGCGCCTCGACCCCCATCGCCAGCTTCTTGACGATATGGGCCATCTGGTCGGGCTCGTCCGCGCGCTCGGTGAGCGCCATGCAGACGTCCAGCACGTGGGCGCCGAAGTCCACCTGCTCGCGCGCCACCGCCAGCACGCCGTCGTAGTCGTCCGCCAGCACGAGCTCCTTCACGCGCCGGCTGCCCTGCGTGTTCACGCGCTCGCCCACGATCAGCGGCCGCGGCTCCTGGTCCAGGGCCACCGACCGCATCGCGCTCGCCACCATCGGCTCACGGGCCGGCGCCGGGCGGTGACGCGCCGTCGTGCGCCCCAGCAGCTCGACCAGCGCCCGGATGTGGTCCGGGGTGGAGCCGCAGCAGCCGCCGATCGCGTTCGGCCCGAAGTCCGCGACCAGCGCCGCCAGCTGCGACGCCATCGCGTCCGGACCCAGGTCGTAGTGGGCGACCCCGCCGACGTTGCGGGGCAGCCCGGCGTTCGGGATCACCGCGATCGGCACCCGCGCCCGCTCGCAGAGGTAGCCGACCGGCTCGCGCAGGTGCTCGGGGCCGACCGAGCAGTTGGCGCCGATCACGTCGGCGCCCATCCCCTGCAGGATCACCATCACGGCGCCGATGTCGGTGCCCAGCAGCATGCGGCCGGTCTGATCCAGCGCCACCTGGGCCTGGATCGGAACCCGCCGGCCGAGGTCGGCGAAGGCCAGCCGGCAGCCGTGGATGGCGGCCCGGGTTTCGAGGATGTCCTGCTGGGTCTCGATCAGGAGCAGATCGACCCCGCCCTCCATCAGCGCGCCCGCCTGGACCCGGAACTCCTCGGCGAGCGCGTCGAAGCCGACGGCCGAGAGCTTGGGATCGTCGGTGCCCGGGAGCATGCCGCTGGGGCCGATCGACCCCGCCACGAAGCGTGGGCGGCCGTCGGCCCGCTCGTAGTCGTCGCAGGCGCGGCGGGCGATCTGCGCGGCGGCGCGGTTGATCTCGAGGACGACCTCGCCGAGGGTGCCGCCGTCCGGCCGCCGCCACTCCTGCAGCCGGATGTGCGTGGCCTGGAAGGAGTTGGTCTCCACCGCCTGGGCGCCGGCCTCCAGGTAGGCGCGGTGGATGCCCTCGATGAGCTCGGGGCGGGTCAGCGAGAGGTAATCGTTGGCCCCCTCCAGATCGCCGCCGCCGAAGTCGGCCGCCGTCAGACCGGCCGCCTGGATCTGGGTGCCCATCGCGCCGTCGAAGATGACGGTGCCCTCGCGGAGGGCGCGCAGGTAGGCGTCGGCGTTGCGCATCCGCCTGCCAGGCTAGCGCGTCGGCGCGCGGGCGGGACGTACCCGGCGCGTGGGGCAGATCCCGGGGAGTGGGTAGGTTGCCCCGGATGGACGAGCCGACGATCCCCCTTCCCGAGCTCTTCGGAGGCCGCTACGAGCGCGGGCCGATGCTCGGCCGGGGCGGAATGGCGGCGGTCTTCCGCGCCCGGGACCGGCGCCTGGAGCGCGACGTGGCGCTCAAGGTCGCCCTGCCCTCCGGCGGCGTGGACGCCGCGACGAGGGCGCGCGCCGCCCGCGAGGCCCGGGTGCTGGCGGCGCTCGAGGATCCGCGCGTGGTGCGGGTGCTGGACGCCGGCGAGGAGGCGGGGCTTCCCTACCTGGTGATGGAGCTGATCGAGGGGACGAGCCTGGCGGAGCGGCTGCGGACGGGGCCGCTCGAGCCGGCGGAGGCGGCCCGGATCGGCGCCGCGGTCGCCGGCGGCCTCGCCGCCGTCCACGCTCAGGGGCTGGTCCACCGGGACGTGAAGCCGGACAACGTCCTGCTGCTGGCGGACGGCGGGGTGCGCCTGGTCGACTTCGGGATCGCGCGGCAGGACGCCGTCAGCGACGGGACGACGGCGACCGCGCCCGGGATCGTGATCGGAACCCCCGGCTACATCGCGCCGGAGGTGTTCCAGGGCGTCCGCCCGGACGCGCGCGCCGATGTCTATGCGCTGGGCGTGACCCTCCACCGGGCGCTCGCGGGCGCCGTGCCGGCGCCGCCGGCCGCGCTGGCGGCGCTCCTCGACGAGCTGGCGGCGCCGGAACCGGGCGCCCGGCCGACGGCCGCCGACGCCGAGCGGCGGCTCGGCGCGCTCGCGGAGCCCGCGGCCCCCACGCTCCTCATGCCGGTCATCGCCGCCGGCCGCCGCCGCCGCCGCCGCCGCGCGGTCGCGCTCTGGGCCGCCGGGGCGGCGGCGCTGGCGCTGGCGCTCGGCATCGTCCGGGCCGGCGGCGGCGGCGACGCGCCGCCGCCAAGCGTGCCGAGCCTCGCCGCCACCCTCCCCGCCGCCACGACGCCGGCCGCCGCCGCGCCCACGGCGACCTCGCCCACGACGACGTCACCCACGACCATCGAGGTCGCATCCACGGCGGCCGGCGGGGAGGCGGCGGCACGCGAGGCCCGGAAGTCCCGGGACGGGAAGGAGAAGCGCCGGGGCGGGCACCACCACAAGGGCGACTAGGAGGGGCCTCCGGCGAACTGGCCGACCAGGCGGTCCAGGCGGCTCGAGATCTCGCTGCGCGCCGCGACCCGGTCGCAGCCGGCGTCCAGCGCCTGGGAGCGCAGGTCCAGCTTGACGTGGGAGCAGTAGCCGATCACCGGGAGGTCGCGGGTAGCGGGGTCCCCCTTGAGCTCGCGGATCGCCTCGACGGCGTCCATCGAGGTGATCTCGAGATCCATGACGAGACAGCTGGGGAGCTCGCGGTCGATCTTCTCGCGCATCTTGCGCGGCCCCATGGCCGCCTCCACGCGGTAGCCGGCCGCCAGCAGGCCCTCCTCCACCTTCTGGCGGAAGAAGAGGTCGTAGACCACCATCAGCACCAGCGGCCGATTCCGGGCGTCGGTCCCCACCAGCACCCCCTCAGGTCGGCGCGGCCAGGCCGGAGGATAGTGCCCGCCGGCCACGGGCGCCGCGCGGCGACCTGCGGCGCGCTTCCACGGACAAGGAGCAGGCAGCCTCCGATGGCAACCCTTCAGATCATCATCGCCAGCACCCGCCCCGGCCGGGCCGGCCTGCCGATCGGGCAGTGGTTCCACGAGCGCGCCCTCGGGCACGGCGGCTTCGACATCGACCTGGTGGACCTGGCCGAGCTGAACCTGCCCTTCATGGACGAGCCGAGCCACCCCCGCCTGCGCCGGTACACCCACCAGCACACCCGTGACTGGAGCGCGCGGGTCGAGGCGGCCGACGCCTTCGTCTTCGTGACGCCGGAGTACAACCACGGCTTCAACGCCCCGCTCAAGAACGCCATCGACTACCTGCACGACGAGTGGAGGCACAAGCCGGTGGGCTTCGTGAGCTACGGCGGCGTGGCGGCGGGCACCCGCGCGGTGCAGATGCTGAAGCAGGTCGTGAGCGCGCTGCGGATGGTGCCGGCGGTCGAGGCGGTCTCCATCCCCTTCTTCACGCAGCTCATCGACGAGGAGGGCACGTTGCGCGCGAACGAGGTCATGGAGGCCGGGGCGACCGCCATGCTGGACGAGCTGGGGCGCCTGGAGGCCGCGCTGCGGCCCCTGCGCGCCGGCGCGGCGCAGGCCCTCTGACCCGGCGGGCCCCGTCCCCCGGTCAGGCGTCCGGCAGGTGGACCACCTGGGGGTGCGCGCGCAGCAGCGCGTCCATGCACCCGGCCAGCTCGGGGTGAGCCCCGACCACCACCAGCGGCCTGCCCGCGGCACCCGCCAGGCGCTCGCCCGCCGCGCGGGCGTCCATCATCAGCCCGACGAACACGCTCGCCTCGAACCGGCGGGCCTCGCGGGCCCGGCGCAGGCGCTCGGCGGCGGCCAGCCGCCCCGCAGCCCTCGGGCCGCCGCGGCCGGCGCGCTCGCGTAGGCGCAGCTCCGCCTCCTCCAGCCCGGCGACCGTGCGGTGCTCACGGCGGCCGTGCTCGGCGAGCTCGACCAGGCGCAGCGCTCGCACGAGCGCGCCCGCGTCCATCACCGAGCCCACGTCGGGGGGCTCCGGTGCGCCCACCACGCCCGGCAGGACGGTGAGCCCGGGGCCGACCCTCCGGCCGCCGACGCGGCTCAGCAGCACGGGATCCGGGGGCTCGCCCATCTGATCCCATGGTGACAGGCAGGCCGGACGCCGGCCACATGGCCGGGCCTGCGGAAACGCCCCCGGAACGCGACGCGGCCGCCCTCTCGAGCGGCCGCGGGATGCACCCGAACTGCTCCGGTCAGATCAGACGACGTTGACCTGCACGGCCTGCGGGCCCTTCGGACCCTCCTGGCTCTCGAACGCGACCCGCTGCCCCTCCTCGAGGTTGCGGTACCCGGAACCCTGGATCTCGGAGTAGTGGACGAACAGGTCGCGGCCACCGCCGTCGGGCGTGATGAACCCGTAGCCCTTCTCCGCCGAGAACCACTTCACGACACCATCAGCCATACGTCCCTTCCCATGCCTCTCCGCGAGACCTGCACGAAGACCGTGGAGCCGACCGGCCGCCCGACGTCGTAGCGCATCCCGCAGTGCTGTACGTGCGCGCAGCGCCCGACCGTAGGCGGACGCTTGCGAGCTCGCGAGGGATCGTAACGCCGGGGCACGGACGGCGCTACCACAGG
>JAWVEW010000080.1:0-5890 GCA_033856495.1 Miltoncostaeaceae bacterium
GCACGACGCTGGCGGACTGGCCCAACGTGCTGGAGCTCACGCGCCGGAACGTCGAGCGGATGGGCCTGGCGGAGCGCGCGACGGACAGGCCGGGGGACATCTTCGAGGCCGACCTCGGCGGCCCCTACGACCTCGTGGTCGCCAGCCACATCTTCCACCACTTCTCCGAGGAGCGGTGCCTGGAGCTGCTGCGGCGGCTGCACGACGCGCTGCGGCCGGGCGGCCGGCTGGCGATCAACGACTTCATGGCGGCCGGCCCGCCGGCGGAGCAGCCGTTCCCGTTCCTGTTCTCGGTCATGATGCTCACCTGGACGCGGGAGGGCGAGGCCTACCCGCTGGCGACCTACCGGCGACTGGTGCGCGAGGCCGGGTTCGGACGCGTCGAGGCGCATCCGGGGATCGGCATGCCGAGCACGGTGCTGGTCGCCGACCGGGAGGAGTAGCCCGCTCTCGCGCACCTGCCGGAAAATAGCGGGCGAACAGTTGCCATGGTAAGTATGGTTTCCCGGCCGTGGCCGACTCCCCCTCCAGCGCCCCGCCCCGCCTCGACGACCTCCTGAGCTACCGGCTCGCGGTCGCGGGGCGCCTTCTGCGGGGCTGGGTCGATGCCGGGCTCGCCGCCGAGGACGTCGGCGCGCAGGGGCTCGGCCTGCTGCTGCGGCTGGTGGAGCGGGACGGCCTGACCCAGATCGAGCTCGCCCGCCGGCAGCGCGTCGAGGCGCCGACGGTGTGCCGGATGGTGGACCGCCTGGTGCGGGACGGGCTGGTGGAACGCCTGCCGCACCCGGACGACCGGCGCGCGAGCCGGGTCGTCCTCACCGACGAGGGCCGGCGGGTCGCCGAGCGGGGGATGGCGGTCGTCGCCGACCTCGAGGCCCGGGCCTTCGCCGACCTGGACGCCGGCCAGCGCGATGCCCTGATGGCGGCGGCCCAGCGCGTGATCGACTGGGCGCAGACGGGCCCCTCGTCGGCGTGAGCGCCCGCATCCGGCGGACCGGCCGGCCGCGGCAGTCCACCCGCCTGATCCTGGCGGGCCTGGTCACTGCCGCGATGGCGTTCGCGTTGATGCAGACGTTCCTGATCCCCGCGCTGCCGCGGCTCCAGGAGGACCTCGGCGCCAGCACCACCTGGGTCACCTGGACCGTCACCGCCTACCTCCTGACCGGGTCGGTGGCCACGCCGCTGATCGGCAAGCTGGGCGACCAGCACGGGAAGGTCCGGATGATGCTGATCAGCCTGGCGGTCTTCCTCGCCGGCTCGATCGGGGCGATCGTCGCCTGGGACGTCGGCTCGCTGATCGCCTTCCGCGCCGTGCAGGGCGTCGGCGGGGCGGTGTTCCCGCTGAGCTACGCGATCATCCGCGACGAGTTCCCGCCCGAGCGCGTCGGGGTGGCGATGGGTCTCGTCTCGGCGGTCCTCGGCGTGGGCGGCGGGATCGGCATCGTCGCGAGCGGCCTGATCGTGGACCACGCCTCCTGGCGGTGGCTCTTCGTCGTCAGCGCGCTGATCGTCGCGATCGCGCTGGTGCTGGTGTGGCGCTTCGTGCCGGAGTCGCCGGTGAAGCACCCCTCCCGGCTGGACCTGCCGGGCGCGCTGCTGCTCTCGGGCGGGCTCGTGTGTCTGCTCGTCGCCCTCACCGAGGGCAGGAGCCTCGGCTGGGGCTCCGCTCCGATCCTGGGCCTCTTCGCCGGCTCGGCCGCCTTCCTGCTCGTCTGGGCACGGGTCGAGATGCGAGTGCCCCAGCCGATGGTGGACATGCGGATGCTGGCGCGCCGGCCCGTGCTCTTCACGAACATCACGGCGCTGCTGTCGGGATTCGCGCTCTACATGACCTGGGTGATCCTCCCGGCCTTCTACCAGTTCCCGCACGGGCTGCCGGCGGACATCGGGGAGCGGGCCGGCTACGGCTTCGGCGCCAGCGTGACCGTCGCCGGCGCCTGGATGCTGCCGACCTCGGCGAGCATCGTGCTCGCCGGCCCGGCCGCGGGGCTCCTGGGGCGCCGCTACGGCTCGCGCGGACCGCTCGTGGCCGGCATGCTGCTGATGGCGATGGGGTTCGCCGGCATCGCCCTCTGGCACGACGCGCCCTGGAAGCCGGCGGTGGCGTTCATCCTCTGCGGCGTCGGCGTGGGCTTCGCCTTCGCGGTGATGCCGAAGCTGATCGTCGACGCGGTGGACCGCTCCGAGACGGGCGTCGCGACGGGCATGAACACGGTCGTCCGCACGGTCGGCGGCGTGGTGGGCGCCCAGGTCGGCGCCGTGCTGCTCGCGTCGCACACCCTCTCCGGGACCTCCGTGCCGGCCGAGTCCGGCTTCGTCGCCGCTTTCTGGGTGAGCGTGGCCGGGGCGCTCGTCGGCGCGGTCGCCGCGGCGCTCGTCTCCTCGCGCCGGCCGCGCCGGCGCGCTCTTGCAGCGGTGCCGCGCGAGGACGCCGCGGCGGCCGTACGGCCGGTGCCGGCCGCCCGGGGCCACCGCTGAGCGCGAGGGCTCAGTCGAGCAGCAGCACCAGGGCCACCGCGACCCCGAACGCGATCACCGCCGCACGCAGCGCCGGCGCCGGCAGGCGGCGGGCGACCAGGACGCCGGCCTGGCCTCCGATCAGGCTCAGGACCGCCATCACCGCGACCGGCCCCCAGGCGACGGGGCCGAAGAGGGCGAAGGCGACGACCGCCACCGCGTTGATCACCAGCGAGAGCAGGCCCTTCAGGGCGTTCAGGCGCTGGAGGTCGTCGCGCAGGAAGATCCCGAGGACCGCGAGCATCATCACCCCGAGGCCGGCGCCGAAGTAGGCGCCGTAGGCGCCGCACGCGACCTGGCTCGCCACGAGCCCCGGCGCCCGCTCCTCCGCCCGACCCGGGCCGGCGCGCGCCAGCCGCGCCGCCAGCCGGGGCTGGGCTGCCAGGAGGGCGCAGGAGAAGAGGATCAGCCAGGGCACGACGTCCCGGAAGAGCGCCTCCGGGCTCGCCAGCAGCAGCACGGCGCCGGCGACCGCGCCCGCGACGCTGATGGCGGCCAGCCGCACCGCCCGCGCGCGCTGACCCGCGAGCTCGCGGCGGTAGGCGATGGTCCCGCCCAGGTAGCCTGGGAGGAGCGCCACGGTGTTGGTGACGTTCGCGGTCAGGGCCGGGTAGCCCGCCCAGAGGAGGGCGGGGAAGCTGATGAGGGACCCTCCCCCCGCGACGGCGTTCACGGCCCCGGCCAGGAAGGCGGCGCCGCCCAGCCCGGCGAGCTCAGCGGGTCCCAGGGAGCGCTCTCCGGGGCGGGCGGGCGCGGGCGCAGGCGGGAGGATCGATGAAGAGGAGGAGCATGCTCAGGTCTCGGGCCGTGGTCGGATCAGCCTCTCCGCCGGGGGGCGCCCCCGCAAGCGAGCCCGAGGCACGGGCCTCCGCGCCCCCGCGGCGCCGGTCCCGGAGGCGTGCGGCCCCGTTGGCGGCGGCCATGCTGGGCGCGCTCCTCGCCCTGGTGGCCGGCTGCGGCGGCGGCGGCCCCGCCGGCGGCCGCGGCGAGGTGGGCGGGGCGGTCGGGCTCCAGGACGACCGCCTCCCCGTCGTGCCGGCGTCCGAGATCCCGGACCGCGTCGCGCTCCTCGCGGCCACGGGCGTGCGGATCTCCCGCGTCGACCTGCTGTGGTCCGACATCGCGCCGACCCGGCCGGCGAACCCCGACGACGCGTCCTCCAGCGGCTACGACTTCGCGCGCGCCGACGCGATCCTGCGCGCCTTCGCGCGGCGCCGCATCACGCCGATCGTATGCGTGTACAGCTCGCCGGCCTGGGCGGCGGGCGGGCTCGGAGCGCCCGGCCCCGGCCCGGTCAACCCCAACGCCCCGGACCCGGCCGAGTTCGGCCGCTTCATGGGCGCGCTCGCGGGCCGCTACGACGGCAGGTCCAGGGACGCGGCGGGACGCCGGCTTCCCCGCGTCGTCTACTTCGAGCTCTGGAACGAGCCGGACCTTTCCGCCTACATGACCCCCCAGCACGACTCGCGCGGACGGCCCGTGGCGTTGGACCGCTACGCCGCGATGGTCCGCGCCGCCTACCCCCGCATCAAGCGGTCCCAGGCGGGGGCCGTCGTGATCGCGGGCTCCGGGGCCCCGCGCAGCAGCACGAGCCCCGGCGGCATCGCCGCGCTCGAGTGGCTGCGGGGCCTGCGCGCCCGGCGTATCCCCCTCGACGCCTACTCCCAGCACATCTACCCGGCGGCCGCGCCCCTCGTCGAGGCCAACGCGGTGCCGAGCTGGAGCAGCCTCCCGCTGATCCTGGACGAGGTGGCCCTGTTCGGCAGCGGCGTGCCGCTGTTCATCACGGAGGCCGGCTACACGACGGCCCCCACCCCGGTCCGGCGCACGAGCGTGACCGAGGAGGAGCAGGCGACCTATCTCCGGCAGATCTACTCGCTGTCGGAGGTGCGCGAGCGCAGGGTGGCGGTGGTGGTCTGGTTCAACCTCCAGGACAACAGCCTCTGGCCGGGCGGCCTGCTGCGGATCGACGGCTCGAAGAAGCCGAGCCACGCCGCGTTCCTCGACGTCGTCCGGGACATCGGACTGCGGACCCTGCCGAGATAGGCCCATCGTCGTTCACCCGTCCGCCCGGCGCGCGTCCGTCGGCCCCGGCATCATGTCGGCGACCGTGAGGACCGCGGCCCACACGCAGCCCGCCGACTGGCCCCCGCCGAGCGTTCGGGGGCGGCGATGAGCGTTCCGCCGGACGCCGGCGGCGCCGGCGCCGGCGCACCGACGGGCCGCTCGGGCCGCCCCAGCAAGCCGGTCGCCGTCGCGCTGGTCCTCATGTTCGTCCTGGCGTTCGTGATCTTCGCGCTGCCCTTCGCCTTCACGACCCAGGCGCCGCTCGTCACGGCCTTCAGGGCGAGCGGGATCTTCAGCCCCAACCTCGACCATCACGGCGATCGCGCGCTGGTGCGGGTGCGCCTGCACGACCCGAGCCTGGTGACGCTCGAGGTGCGCGGGCGCGACGACCACGTACTCGTTCGCACGCTGCGCGCCGACCGGCCGACGAAGCCGGGCTGGCTGCGTCTGAGCTGGGACGGCCGCGACGACCGGGGCGCCCGGGTCGCCGACGGCGCCTACGCCCTCAACCTGCGCGCCCGCAGCGCGAGCGGCAAGAAGCTTCCCTGGAGAGCCAGCCGCGTGATCGTCGTGGACACCACCCCGCCCGGGATCCGGGCCCTGGTCGTGCGGCCGGCGAGCGCCGGCGCGGGCGCCGGCGAGTGCCGGCTGACCGTGGTCGCCGCGGAGCGCACGACGCTGCGGGTGCGGGCGTCGGGGGACTCTGGCACCGCGCTCGACGCGGGTCCGTGGCGCCTGGAGGCCGGCCGTCCGTTCCGCTGGCGCTGGGACGGGGCGGACGCCCGCGGCCGCCCGGTGCCGGCGGGCGCCTACCGGCTGCGGATCGCCCTCACGGACCCGGTCGGGAACCGCCGGACCGAGGTGCGCACCTGCTGGGTCGGCCACCTGGTCGGGGCGGCGGTGCCGGCGCGGCCGCTGGCCGGACAGGAGGTGGGGGTGCAGCTCAGGTCGCCGGCCGGAGCGGCCGTGCCCGCCGGCACCCCCGCGCATCTCGCGCTCTACCGTCGTCTCGGCACGCCGGGGCGGGATGCGTCCTTCGCGCTGGGCACGCCGGTGGGGACGGCGGCCTCGGGACCCGCCGGACGGGTGCGGCTGCGGCTGCCGGCCGCAACCGATCCCTCGCGGCTGTGGCTGGTGGCCAGCACGCGGCAGGGCCAGGCGCTGATCGCGCTCGGCCCGCCGGCGCCCTGACCGCCATGACGAAGCTGCTCTCAGTCGCATACCGGACGGCACACTGGCGGCCATCGACGCCGCCGTGGCCGGCGGCCCGGGACCCGCAGGAGCAGTGGGCGGGGAGGCCGGCCTT
>JAWVEW010000081.1:0-3134 GCA_033856495.1 Miltoncostaeaceae bacterium
CGCCGCCGCGCATCTCCGCGCCGGCCAGCGCGGCGAGCTCGCCGCTCCAGCCCGGAGCCGCGGCCGCCGGCGGGGCTGCGCCGAGCCGGCTCAGGTGGGCCCCGCCCCTGTCGCGCCGGCGGCGCCGGCCGCCTCCGCCCGCTCCGCCGGGGCGCCGTCCACCAGCGCCAGCGTGCGGCCGAGCAGGGCCGGCAGGCCCCCTGGGTCGTTGCTGGCCGCGAGCACCGCGGCGCCCCTCCGCCGCGCGTCCGCGACGGCCGTCTCGGTCTCGACGAACTCCCAGGGGTCGTCGAGGACGAGCAGGTCCGGATCGCCGGCGAGCGCGCAGGCGAGCGCCAGGCGCCGCATCTCCTCCACGTCGAGCCCGGTCCCCTGGCGGTCCGGGGCCGCGAGCCCGGCGCGCGACAGCGCATGGGCCGCCGCCGCCGCCGGCTCGTCGAGCCCCCGCAGCCGCGCGACCAGCCGCACGTGGTCGGCCGCGCTCAGGCCGCCGGCGACGAAGCGCCCCTGCGGGGCGTAGCCGACTCGCCGAAGCGCGTCCGCGGCGCTCGGCGGCCGGCCGAACAGCTCCGCCGCGCCGGTCCAGCGCACGAGTCCGAGGAGCGCTCGGAGGACGCTGGTCTTGCCGCAGCCGGGGGGGCCCACCAACAGCAGCCCCTCTCCCGGGCCGAGTGAAAACGAGACGCCGGCGACCGCCGCCTGGGGCCCGCCCTGGTAGCGCACCTCCAGGTCCTGGGCGCGCACGAGGGCGCGCCCGGTCAGCTCGCCGGCTCCAGGCTGATCGCGTCCTGGGGGCAGTCGGTCACGGCCTGCCTGACCTGGTCGGCCAGCTGGGGGTCGAGCTCGATGTCCAGCGGGGTGGCGAGGTTGGTCTCGTCGTCCACCCGGAACACCTGCGGCAGGTGGGCCTCGCAGACCCGGTTGCCCATGCAGAGGTCGTGGTCCACCCGGATCCGGCAGCGCACTCCGTCGATCGTGATCTCGGCCATCGTCCCGGCTCCGCTACTCGCCGCGGATCACGCCGAGGACCTCGTCCCGGCGCCGCGCCATGTCGTCCTCCGACACCAGCGACTCGAGGTTCAGCCGGAGCAGCGGCTCGGTGTTCGACGGCCGGACGTTGAAGTGCCAGTCGTCGTAGGCGACCGACAGCCCGTCCACGCTCGTCTGACGGCCGTCGGCGTAGCGCTCGGCGATGCGCGCCAGCGCCGCGGGCACGTCGTCCACCGTGGAGTTGATCTCGCCGGAGATGTGGTAGCGCTCCCGGAAGCGCGCCACGAGCTGGGACAGGGGCTGTCCGGACTCCGCCAGCAGCTCCAGCACCAGCAGGGCCGGGATCAGCCCGCTGTCCGCGTAGGAGAAGTCGCGGAAGTAGTAGTGGCCGCTCACCTCGCCGGCGAAGAGCGCGTCCAGCTCGCGCATCCGCCGCTTCATGAAGGCGTGGCCGACGCGGTGCTCGTCGGCCCGGCCGCCCGCCGCCCTGATCGTGTCCGGCACCGCCCAGGAGGCGCGCAGGTCGTAGACGATGGTCGCCGGGCCGTTGCGCCGCAGCAGGTGCTCGGCCAGCAGCGCGGTGAGGAAGTCGCCGGGCACGAACTGCCCGGTGTCGTCGATGAAGAAGCAGCGATCGGCGTCGCCGTCGAAGGCGATGCCCACGTCGGCACGATCCTCGAGCACCTTGCCCTCGATGAAGACGCGGTTCTCCTCGAGAAGCGGGTTCGGCTCGTGGTTGGGGAACCGGCCGTCCGGCTCGAGGAAGTAGGGCACCGGGTCGATGTCGAGCCGCTCCAGCACCGGCGGCAGGTAGACGCCGGCCATGCCGTTGGCGGCGTCGAGCACGACCCGCAGGCCGCGGATCTTCGCCGGGTCCACGAAGCCGAGGGCGGCCTCGACGAATCGGTCGAGCAGGTTCGGGTCCTGGTCCCTGCGTCCCGGCGTCGCGGCGCGCGGCCCCTCGTCGGCGATGGCGATGCGGCCGACCTCGGAGATCCCGGTGTCGCCGGAGAGCGGCACCGCTCCGGCCCGCACCAGCTTCATCCCGGTGTACTCGGGCGGGTTGTGGCTCGCGGTCACGGCGGCGCCGGCGTCGAAGCCGCCCTCGGCGACGGCGAAGTAGACCATCTCCGTCGCCGCCAGCCCCAGCTCCCGCACGTCGGCGCCGGCCGCCGTCACGCCCTCGCAGAAGCGCTCGGCGACGGTCGGGGACGACAGCCGCACGTCGTGGCCGACCGCGACCCGCTTCGCGCCGGTGACCGCGACGAAGGCCCGGCCCACCCGCTCCGCGCCCTCCTCGTCGAGCTCGGACGGGTAGCGCCCGCGGATGTCGTAGGCCTTGAAGATCCCCGGCGCCAGGGTCACGAGCGGAACCCCGGGCGCAGGAGCGCGTAGGTCTCGTCGAGGTGCTGGGGCATCACGCGGGTGTCCGCCAGGGCGGGCATGAAGTTCGTGTCGCCGACCCAGCGCGGCACGATGTGCATGTGGACGTGGTCCGCGATGCCCGCGCCGGCGGCGCGGCCCTGGTTGATGCCGAGATTGAAGCCTTGGGGACGCATCGTCTCCTCGAGGACGGACTGTGCGAGTTGGGCGAGCTCCATCATCTCGGTGAGCGTCTCCGGGGGAAGGTCGCGCAGCGAGTCGACGTGCTCGTAGGGGACCAGCATGAGGTGGCCGTTGTTGTAGGGGTAGAGGTTCATGATCACGAACGCCAGCCGGCCGCGGTGCAGGATGAGGGTACGCTCGTCGTCGTCCCGGCGCGGCAGGTCGCAGAAGACGCAGGCCGGCTCGTCGAGCTCGCCCGCGTGCTCGGCGCCGACGTAGGCCATCCGCCAGGGCGCCCACATGATGTCCCCGCCGCGCCGGCGGCCCGCGGCCCCGCGGGGGTCTATCGGGTCGTCCACCGGCACCCCCCCGCGCGGGCGGCCGGCGCCGGCTCCGCTACAGCCACTTCTTGCGCCGGAAGTAGAGCAGGAGGCCGGCGCCGATGACGACCATCACGGCGATCGTGAAGACGATCGACCAGCCGCCGTTGCGGGCGAGCGGCAGCGCGTCGACGTTCATCCCGTAGAAGCCGGTCACCAGCGTCAGCGGCAGGATCACCGCCGACAGGATCGTCAGCAGGCGGATGACGTCGTTCAGGC
>JAWVEW010000082.1:0-4228 GCA_033856495.1 Miltoncostaeaceae bacterium
GCCGGCCGTCGCGGCGTGGAAGTCGACGAGCGAGCCTGCCGGGTTTTCGAGAGTCAGCGTGAGGGCGCGCTTGGTCGCATCGTAGGCGACGTCGGTGGCGCCCTTGGTCGTGAGGTTCGTGTAGCCCGTGCCGGTGGAGGTCGCGACCGTGTCGACGCCCGCGCTCATGCCGGTGGGCAGGTTCACGACCCGCTCCCAGATGATGGGCTCGGTCATTGCCCTCGGGATGCCGCTCGCGTCCCGCAGCTCGGCGCGGACGTAGGCGAAGGGGGTCGCGACGACGGGGACCTGCTTGACGGCGTCGTAGGAAGCGCCGGCCGTGGGGTCGGTGGCGATGACCTTGCCGCCGTTGGTGATCCACGCCACCGTCGAGCCGACGCCGATGCCGCCGCTGATGGCCAGGTGGGCGCTGGCGATGGTCTGGGTGCTGGGGACGAAGATCGGGTAGCGCGCGGGGTAAGCGTCGGGCGAGGCGGGGTCGGGGCTGAAGACGACCTGTCCGGCGAAGGCGCTGACGGCCAGGTACATGCGCCCCTCGTAGAGCGAGCGCATCAGGTCGTTGAGCGCGATCGACGGCGCCTGGATCCAGGTCGCCTGGCTTCCGGCGCTCCAGGTGCCGTTGTGGTTGTCGGTAGCCCACGTGCCGGGGAGCACGACGCCTTGGGTGAGGAGCTGGTCCCAGTCGGCGATCATGTTCGGGAAGCGGACCTCCATCACGTCGGCGCCGTAGGCGTTGTTGGTGATGGCCTCCTGGTCGGTGACGCCGCCGGCCACCCCGGGGTGATCGAGCTGGGCGGGATAGCCGGAGGCGTGGGTGTCGGCGATGCCGTCGACGCCGTTGAAGTAGGAGGCGAACCCCGCCGGGTCCAGGAAGCCGAAGTTGAAGCGGTTGGTGTGCTGGCCCACCCCCATCTCGACGCCCGGGTAGAGCCTGAAGCTCGGCGTGTCGTACTGGGAGACGAAGCTGTTGCGGAAGGCGTACTCGTCGGCGGCGGCCACGGGCGCGCTCGCCGTGAGCCGGTAGCTGTCGAAGAAGGCGTCGGCCGTGCCGCCGTTGGCGACGGCGGCGATCTTGAGGTCGCTGAAGCCGTTGTAGTCGAGGGGCCTCTGGGCGGCCGGGATCAGGGGCAGCGCCTTGCTCAGGTTCACCGTGCAGTGGGTCCACACGTTCGGGACGACCCCGTGGTCGCAGGAGAAGAGACCCGGGATGGAAGGTGCAGTCCCCAGGTTGAAGGTGAAGAGCTGGGAGCCGGGGTAGAGGGAGGCCGGCGGCGGGGCGCCGAGGTAGTAGACGAAGACCTTCGAGGTGCCGAAGGCGTCGAGGCCGGCGCTGGTCGTGTAGCCGACTGGCGGCGCCACCGTGGGGTCGCCCCCGACGGCGGCCGACACGTAGAGCCCAGAGCCGCCGGTGAGGGTCTTGGGGTTCACCGCGAAGGTGAGGATGTCGTCGCCGGAGCGGAAGTTGGCGCCGCGCTTGGTCCACACCGAAGACTCGCCGACGCCCGCGCTCGCGGTCGCCGCCAGGTGCAGGGACTGGGTCCCGCTGTTGACGGGCGCCGCGGCGAACTGGCTGGTCACGCTCGAGGGGGTCCCGCTCGTCAGGGCGAACCACCGCGGCATCGTGTCGTCGAGGATCACGTCGTCGGCCTTCTCGATGCTGATCGGGAAGGTGCTGGCGAGGTTGTGGTCGGTCAGGAACATCACGTTGTAGCCGTCGAGCTTGGCCTGGTCGGCGATGATCCCGAGGTCCGGCACCGCGTCGCCGCTGATCGCGGAGTGGACGTGGGTGTCGGTCTTGAACCACTGCCAGCCAAGGCCACCGCTCTGGGTCTGGGCGCCTCCGCTTCTCGGCAGGGCGACCGCGAGACCGCTGAGCGCCCCGGCTGCGAGCAGCGCGAGCGCCGCCAGCGCAGTCCGCCGCGGCCGTGCCCGCCCGCCCGCCGCCGGCCGAAGCCTCAACCGACGTCGAACCCGCCCCGCATGCGTTCCCTTCGATCTCATCGGACCCTCTCAGGCGTCTGTGGTGGCATCGGGCTCCACGAAACGGCAGGGCCGCATCGGCGCGGGTGAGCGCGAGCCCTCGACGGCCTGCGAGCCGGTCGCGCTGCGACCGCTCGCCCTCCTTGCAGGACCAGGTGACCGCGACGGCGCGAGGGGTGACCCCACGCCCTGCAGCCTCCGTGCGCTCGCATCCGGGGTCGGGCGCATGGCCGACCCGAATGCGCGTCGCTTGGCTAGGCGGCCAACCGAGGACGCAGAGGCGGTGCCCGGCCTGCGGCCTGGCGGGCGAGCGGCGCGACGAGGAGCCGACCGGCGCTCCGGGGCCGCGGCATCCGCGCGGCCGCAGCCGGATGTCCCGGCTGCGCCCGTCGCGCTCGCGCGACCCGTACCACCAGGACGCGTGCGCCGCGCAGGGCGAGGGCGATCAAGCCGCCGACCGCAACCGCGGCAGCAAGCGCCCACAGGCCCCCGATGGCGAAAAGGCCGATGAGCCCGGGTCCTCCGAGGAGGAGTCCCTCGAGCGCCTCCTGGAGCGCATGGAGGGCCACGAGCGACGCGGACGCGGTCAGCCACAGCGACAGGATCGACGGCCCGGAGTGGGTCTTCGCAACGGCGGCCCGCCGCCAGTCGCCGGCGATGTGGGTCAAGAGCCCGCCCAGGGCGGCGGCGACCGCGAGCATCACCCAAGGCAGGAGCGAGCCGATGTAGAGGTGGCCGTGGGCGGCGCTCTCCCCGGCCTCTCCGGAGCCGAACTCCAGCAGCAGCCGCAGCTGATGAACGACGAAGGCTCCAGCCGGAAGCAACGCGACCCCTCGCAAAGGCGAGCTCTTCAGGTTCACCGGCGAGCAGTCCGTCGCGAGGACGTGTGCGGGCAGGACCGATACCGGAGCCCACGGCCGCCGGAGCCGGCAGGCTCAGCCAGATCTGGGCTCAGGGCCCGATCCGCCTCGACGAGCCCAGGGAGGACCCTGCTCCGCTTCCGAGGCGTGCTCGACTGGGTCGCGCCGATGGAGCCTGCTGGAGACCGGGGCATCGCGCTCCGCCTGCGCTGCGAGAAACTGATCCGAACGATCCTTCCATGGTCGTGCGCGGGCAGCCCCCCCCGAAGGTTCAGTCGGGCTGGCGGCAGGCGTCCAGCTCGGCCGGCGCGGGGACCGCGATCGCGCGGTCCGCGGCTCAGCGCTCCGGCCTGCGTGGGAGCCCACCGGGCGCGAGTCTTGGCCTGGGCCCCCGCAGTCCGGTTCGGGGCGGCCGGGAGGTCGGTCGCCGACGATCGCCGCGCCCAGCGAACCCGGCTTCCGGTCCCCACGCGCGCGGGCTGCGGGTCATCCCACCGCCCCGAGTTGGGGTGGGCGGCTTTCAGTGCGAGCGGGCCAGCTATCGGTCGAGCAATCCGATGATCGGGTCGGCGATCGGCGCGCCCGAGCGCAACCGCGACCGCCCTGGCCACGACCCGACGCTGACGATGGCGTCGCTTTGGGCGTGCTGGCCGTCGGCCACGAGCGCGGGGCTGCCCAGCCGGCGCCCCGCTCGCAGCCGCACGCGCGCGGCGACGGCGTTGCCGACCACCCAGGCGAGTCCGGCGATGGTCGAGCGCCAGGAGACTCTTGGGCGCCAGCGGATGAGAGCGTCCTGGTCGGTGAGCGTGACCACCTGGTGACCACCTCCTCACGCCTCCTGACGGAGCCTGCCGCCTGGCCCCGGACGCAGAAAACCCCGCCGGAGCGGGGCTTTCGAGGTCCATCGCCAGGTAGCGCATGCGGGATTCGAACCCGCGTTACCGCCGTGAGAGGGCGGCGTCCTAGGCCCCTAGACGAATGCGCCGAGATTCGGGGTTGGCCTGGACGGGGTCGCCGGGGAAACCAGCTGGGGGAGGAGGATTCGAACCCCCGCTACCGGGGCCAGAACCCGGCGTCCTACCGCTAGACGATCCCCCACCACCGGACGGGCCGCTGGCGATCGTACCAAACCTCGGGCGCCGCCGGCTCAGCCCGGATCGGCGACCGCGGCCCAGTCCCCGTAGAGCCCGGCGTAGCGCCCGCCCGCCGCCACGAGCTCGTCGTGGGTGCCCTGCTCCACGATCCGCCCGCCCTCCAGCACGACGATCCGGTCGGCGTCGCGGATGGTGGAGAGCCGGTGGGCGATGATGATCGCGGTCCGCCCCTCGAGGAGCCCGCGCAGGGCCTCCTCGATCAGCTGCTCGGCGCGGAGGTCCACCGAGGAGGTG
>JAWVEW010000083.1:0-5574 GCA_033856495.1 Miltoncostaeaceae bacterium
CCCCGCGGTCCGGATCCGCCCTTCTGCGGCGCCTCGGGCTACCTGACAGCCCCCCGTATCGTGACGCTCAGCCCCCGCCCGCCAGTTCCCCCTTCGGGTGTCCGAGCGCCGAGCGTGGCACCACCAGCGTCCGCGCGACCCGGTCGCCGATCCGCTGACGGCGGCTGGGGCCGCTCGCCATCGCCACCAGATAGCCGATGAGGTACACGACCGGCAGGAAGTCGATCGGGCGCAGGAGGTTCCGCACGATCACCTGCCAGGGCGCCGGCCTCCCACCCTCCTCGGTCGCCACCCGGACGCCGACGAGCATCTTCCCGACGCTCGCCCCAGCGAGGAGCTCGCAGAGGACGAAGTAGAGGAGGCACAGGCCCGTGTAGCCGGCCGTCCCGGACCCCTCCAGGTGCACGGAGATCTGCCCGCTCCGGGCGGAGGCCTGTCCCAGAACGGCCGCGAAGGGGAACAGCAGGGCGCCGAGGAGGATCATGTCGAGGACCGCGCCGCCGACCCGCCGCCCGAGGGCGCGATCCGGAAGCTCGTCTGCCGACGCGTCGATCATCGCTGGGTGGTCCGCTACCCCGGTCGCAGGCGCCCAATCGAACGAGGCGCGCGGCATTGCCGGGGTCGCTCCACTAGACTCGCGCTGAGGCGATCGTGGCCGACCCACTCAGCATCGCGCTCGTCTCGCCGCACGCCTGGCCGGCGAGGGACGACGTCGCCCGCCACGTCGAGGATCTGGCCGCGGCGCTTGCCCGCCGCGGCAACCGCGTGACGGTCCTCGCCCCCGGCGCGGGCCGCGAGCGGCTGGCCGACGGCCGGGCGCGCCTCTCGGCGCTGGAGGCAGGCGATCGCGACGCGCTCCTCGCGGCGCCCGGCGCGATGCTCGTCGTGGCGATCGGTCGGGCGCTGCCCGCCGGCCCGGGGCGGCGGGTCGCCGGACCGCTCGATCTGGCGACGAACCTCGAGACGGCGCTGACGCTGAGCCCGTTCGACGTCGTCCACCTGCACGAGCCGCTCGCGGCGGGGCCCGCCCTGCCCGCCCTGCGGCACGCGCCCGGCGTCACGGCGGCCACCTTCCACCGGGTCGAGCAGCTGGCCGGGGTCGCCTTCATCCGCCCCCTGGTCGACCGCGCGCTGGCCCGGGTGGACCTCCGGGCCGCGGCCAGCGAGGAGGCCCGGCGGGCGCTCGCCGAGATCCTGCCGGGCCGCTACGAGCTCATGCCGGGCGGCGTGGACGTCGGCCGCTTCGCGCCCCCGGCCGCCGAGCCGGAGGGCGCGCCCGGGCTGGTCGTGATCGCCCGCGGACGCGACCGCACCGGCGTCCGCTTCGCCCTCCGGGCGCTGCGGGCGCTCGATCTGGAGCGGGTCGGCCCGATCACGGTTCTCGGAGCCGCCGAGGCCCCCTGGCGCACGCGGGCCGCCGTGCCGAAGGCGCTGCGGGCCGAGGTGCGCGCGATCGCGGACGACGGGCCCGAGGCGCGCGCGGCGGCCCTGGCCATGGGCCGGATCGCGCTCGTGGCCACCCCAGAGGACGTCGCCGGCCCGGCCGTCGTGGAGGCGATGGCCTGCGGGATGGCCGTGCTGGCCCCCCGCTGCCCGGAGCTCGACGAGATCCTGGACCACGGCATCGAGGGCCTGGCCCTGCCGCCCTTCTCGCGCGCGGCCTGGGCCGTGGCAGTGGCGGACGTCGCCGCCGACCGCGGGCGCCGCGGCGAGCTGGGCGCCGCCGCGGCCGAGCGGGCCGGCGCCCGCACCTGGGAGGCCGTGGCCGCGGACGCCGAGGCGCGCTACCGCGCCGCGATCGCGGCGCGCTCCGCCGACGCGCGCGTGCGGCGCCGGTCGGCGCCCGAGCGGATCCTGGCCGACCTGCGCGTGCGGATGGGCCCGACGCTCGGTCCCGAGGCCCTGGTCGCGGCGTGCCGGGCGCGCGGGATCGGGGCCGTCGCGGTCGCGGCTCCGGGCGGCATCGGCGAGGCGCTCGCGACTGCGCGCGCGGCCCCGCCCGGGCTGGCGGTGATCGTCGGACAGGAGATCGCCACCGTCCAGGGCGTCGTGATCGGGCTCTTCCTGCGCGAGAGCGTCGAGGACGGGCTCTCCCTGCACCAGGCGATGGCGCGGGTGGTGGCGCAGGGCGGTCTGGTGATGGTGCCCCATCCGGCGGCGGCGGAGGCTCCGCCCGCGGCGCTCCTGCGCCTCCACGCGGCCGACGTCGCCTGCTACGAGGTCCTGAGCGGGGCGCCCCCGGCCGGGGGCTTCGGTGAGGACGTCGCGCGCCTGGCCCAGCGCCTCGGGATCCTGGCCTGCGCCGGCAGCGGCGCGCGCGCTCCCGAGGAGGTCGGCTCGGCCTGCGCCCGCATGCGCGCCTTCGAGGGGCGCGACGACTTCCTGTCCGCCCTGGCCGAGGCCGAGCTCACCCGCCGCCGCCGCGGCCTCCTGCAGCGACCCCCCCGCGAGCGCCGCCCGCGGTAGCGCCGCACTGCGCCGCATCCTGCCGCGCCCCGTTGCACGACGGGCGGCTCCAGCGGAGGCCCCACAGGCAAAAAGCCCCTGCTAATCTGGCGCTATGGAGGGTGCTTTCAATCGCGTGCGAGACGGCAGGGACATGCAACCGTCGACGCTCACTTGCTCGACTGGGAGCGGCTCCTCCGGGGGGCAGGATTCGGGTGACGTGAGGCAAATACCATCCACGCCGATGAGCGCCGAGCCGCCCCGACCACGACCGCCTCGTGGCTCCCGTGCCCCGCGCGCCCGATCAGCACCGGGCCCGGCCGCGGCCGCCGACGAGATCCAGGATGCCTACCTCCGGCGCTCCATCGCCGAGATCGGCGCCCTCCAGGACGAGATCGCCGGGTGCGAGCGCTGTCGTCCCGAGGGCGCGCTGCCGGTGATGGCCTCCGGCTCCCCGCAGGCCGAGATCGTGCTGCTCAAGTGGTCCGCCTCTCCCAGCGAGCAGCAGGAGGGTGTGGCGTTCTTCGGGCGGTCCGGCACGGCGATCCTCAAGAGCGTGGAGCGCCTGGGCATCGACCCGCTCACCCTGTACGGGACGCTGTGCGTGAAGTGCACGCACCAGCATCCCGACCGGGCCGCCGAGCTGTGCCCGCCCTGGCTGGCCCGCGAGATCGCGATCGTGATGCCCAAGATGGTGGTGCCCATGGGCGCGCGGGCGCTCGACGCGCTCGAGCGGCTGGAGTTCCCGCTCAGCGTGCCGCTGCGCGAGGAGTTGGGGGTGATCCAGCGCTGGACCCCGACCATCGACGTGCTCTACGTCCCCGACATCGACCAGTCGCTGGACGAGCAGCGGGCCAAGAGGGAGTTCTGGCAGGCGTTCCGGGTGCTCGGGGACTGGCACCAGAACCAGCCGCCCTACTAGCGTTCGGCCACCGGGCAGGAGGGCGCCGGACGGGATGATCTGCGACCCTTTGGTCCCAGTGTCCACCGGGCGCCAGAGCCCGTTCACCCTCTCTCTCGAAGGTACGGGACTCCATGCGGTCCGCCCCGACACCGCCCGGCGGCCCGCTCCCCCGGGGCCACTCCAGCGCCTCGCCGGCCCACGGATCGCCGAGGCTGCCGTCGCTCGCACACAGCGGGCTGGTCGACCACATCCCGCAGGAGGACGTCGAGCGGCTCGAGCGCTCGCTGCCGCTCGTGCCCTGGCAGCGCGGCGAGGACATGCCGGCGCCCCTGCGCCTCGACGACCACCTCTACGTCGTGCGGGCGGGGATGCTGGCGCTGCTCGAGCCGGCCAGCAACGACCACATGGTGATGACGGCGCTCCTCGAGACCGGCGCCATCTACTCGACGCTCGGGAATGCCAGGCCTCCGCAGGGCCTCGCGCTCGAGGATTCCGTCGTCTCGCCCATTTCCGGCGAGGCCCTGGAGGCCCTGATCGCGAAGCTGCCGCGCCTCGGCCGCAACCTCGCGGAGGCGCTCTCCGACCGGGTCGCGATGCTGCGTGAGACCGTCGCGATCGTCAGCGAGATGCGCGTCGAGGACCGCCTCGCCGCGCGCATGCACCAGCTCGCCGAGCGCTCGGGCGTGGCGACCCGGGACGGCGTCAAGCTGCGGCTGGCGCTGACCCACAGCCAGTGGGGGCTTGCGATCGGCGCGTCGCGGGAGGCGGTGACGAGCGCGTTCGGCCGCCTCCGGGCGCGGGGCCTCGTCTCGGTCGTCGACCGCGAGGTGACCATCCCCTGGGAGGTCGTCCGGGCGCGTCAGGACGAGCGCGAGCGCAGGGACGCGTAGCCGGTCGGCGCGCGCGGCGGCGGCGCGGAATGCGCGAGCGTAGCGGGGAGGGCATGCTCGTCCGGTGAGCTTCGGGATCCTCGCCCTGGTCGCCGCCGCGGCCGTCATGGGTCCCCTGCTCAGCGCCTCGGGCCGGGGGCTCGTCCCGGTCGTGGTGGGGGAGCTCGCCGCCGGGATCGTCATCGGGCGGACCGGATTCGGCTGGGTCGACCCCGACCAGCCGACGCTCGCGTTCATGGCGGACGTCGGCTTCGCCATGCTCATGCTCGCGGCCGGCATGCACGTACCCCTGCGGGACGCGCGCCTCCTCGGCGCGCTGCGGCGGGGCGCGGCGGCGGCGCTCCTGGTGGCCGCGGGCGCGGTGGCCGGAGGAGTCGGGGTCGCCGAGCTGTCCGGCACCGGTCACGCCTCCGTCTATGCGCTGCTGCTGGCCACCGGCTCCGCCGCCGTCGTGCTCCCGGTCCTCCGGGAGGCGGAGCTGTCCGGCCCGGACGCGCTGGTCGTGATGGCCCAGGTGACCGTGGCCGACGTCGCGACCATCGTCGCCCTCCCGATGGTGCTGCAGCCCGACCGGGCGGCGCGGGCCGCCCTGGGGGGGCTCGTCGTCGCCGCGGCGGCGCTCGCGATCCTCGGCCTGGCCCGGCTGACCAAACAACGGCCCCCGGTGCCCCGTCTGCGCAAGCTGTCCAAGCAGCGTGGCTGGGCGCTCGACCTGCGGGTCGCCCTGCTGGCGCTGTTCGTGCTCGCCTACCTGGCCACGCGGATCGGCACCAGCGTCCTCATCGCCGGCTTCGGGGCGGGCCTGATCATCGCCTGGGTGGGCGGGCCCAAGCGGCTGTCCCGGCAGGTCACCGGCGTCGGCGCCGGCTTTCTGATCCCCCTGTTCTTCGTGGTCCTGGGTGCGCGACTGGACCTGCGCGTCCTGGCCGAGCGGCCGAGCCGCCTGATCGTGGTCGGCGGCCTGCTGGCGGGCAGCGCGATCATCCACCTGGTGGCGGCACGGCTCACCGGCCAGCGTTTCCCCGCCGGGCTGGTGGCCTCTGCCCAGCTCGGCGTGCCGGCCGCCGTCGCCGCCCTGGGGCTGAGCGAGGGGGTCCTCGATCCCGGGGTCGCCGGCGCCATCGTGACCGCAGCGCTCGGCAGCCTGGCGCTTTGCAGCGTCGGCGTGGCGCTCATGGCCCGGGCGCAGTCGTCGTCAGTGGGTGCCGCCGCCGGGCCCGCGGCCCCGAGCGGCGTCCCTGAGCCCTAGCGGCGCGGGCTCAGGCGGCGCGGGCGGTCGCGTGCACGACCGCGAGCGCGCGCGCGCAGGCCAGCGCGATCGTCTCCGCGAGGCCG
>JAWVEW010000084.1:0-2862 GCA_033856495.1 Miltoncostaeaceae bacterium
CGCTGAGGTCGATGAAGCGGCCGGCGCCCTCGACGCGCAGCCCCGCGGCGTCCTGCACGGTCAGCAGCTCGGCGCCCAGCCGCCGGGCCTGGTCGGTCGCGCGCCGCGCGAGGTCCGAGCCGCTGAGGCCCGCCGGGAAGCCGAGGTAGTTCTCGATGCGGCTGGACTGGCCGGCCTGACCGCCGGGCGCCTCGCGCTCGATCATCACCGTCTTCAGGCCCTCCGACGCGCCGTAGACCGCGGCCGCCAGCCCGGCGGGACCGCCGCCGACGATGACGAGGTCGTAGTGCTCCTGCGTGGGTTGGACGGCGATGCCGAGGCGCTCGGCGAGCTCCAGCAGCGTGGGGCGCTCCAGGACGCTGCCGTCCTCCAGCAGGGCCACGGGCAGGTGCTCGGCGTCGGTGCCCAGGACCGTCAGCAGCTCGCGCGCCTCGCCGTCGCGCTCGACGTCCAGCCACCGGCCCGGCACGCGGTTGCGGGCCAGGAAGTCGCGCAGCTCGTGCGTGTCCTTGGAGAACCGATGGCCGATGACCCGCACGCCGCCGGACTCCAGCGCAGCGCCGGACTCCCACGTCGTCAGCAGGTCCTCCAACACGGGGTACAACTGCTCCTCGGGCGGGTCCCACGGCTTGAGCAGGTAGTAGTCCAGCGCGACCTCGTTGATCGCCGCGATCGCCGCCTCGGTGTCGGCGTAGGCGGTCAGCAACACGCGCTTGGCGTCGGGCGCGAGCTGGCGCGCCTTCTTGAGGTACTCGGTCCCCGAGAGCCCGGGCATGCGCTGGTCGGCGACCAGCAGCGCGACGGGCTCGCCGCGGCGGCGCAGCTCGGTGAGGATCTCCAGCGCCTCGTCGCCGGACCCCGCCCGCAGGACCCGGAAGCGCTCGCCGAAGCCGGACCGCAGGTCGCGCGAGATCGCGGCGAGGACCGCCGGCTCGTCGTCCACGGCGAGGATCGCCGGACGGCGCCGGCGCGGTGCGGGTGCCTCGTGCGACGCCATCGATGGGGCCTCCACGGTCATGGCGCCGACGGTACCGAACCGGTGTGGCGGCTCGCGAGGGACAGGACGGGAAGCTCCGGCTCGCGGGCCGCGTCGGCCGGCTGCCCGGCGAGCTGACCGCCCGCGCAGTCCTCGCAGCGGACCGTCCGGCGGGGGTTGACGATCCCCACCAGCCCGAGCAGGCCGCCGAGCGCGACGAGCGCCGCCGAGAGGCCCATGCCGAGGTGGAACGCGTGCACGGAGGCGTCCTCCACCGCCTTCGCCACCAGCGGGCGCTCGGCCGGCGGCACGCGCGAGACGTCGGCCTTGGCCAGCGTGCGCCGCTTGGCCTCCGTGACCGCGTGCTGCGCCGCGGGGCTCAACCGCCGCCCCGACAGCTCGCGGTCGATCGACGAGGCGAACGACGCGGCGACCACGGCCCCCAGCGCGGCGATGGCCAGCAGCCCGGCGACGCGGGCGATCGCGTTGTTGACGCCCGAGGCGATCCCGGCGTTGGACTCGTCGGCGTCGGCGAGCACGGTCGCCGTCAGCGGCGCGACGGTCGCCGACAGCCCCAGCGAGAAGACGATCAGCCCGGGCAGCACGTCGGTCCAGTAGTCGATCGTGGCTCCCAGGCGCGACAGCAGCGCGAGGCCCGCGGCGGCCACGATCGGCCCGAAGCCCATGAACCACCGCGGGCCCAGCTTGTCGGCCAGGCGCCCCGCCCGCTTGGACAGCGCGAACATCACGAGCGTCGTCGGCAATGTCGCCAGGCCGGCCTGGAGCGCGTCGTAGCCGGCGACCTGCTGCAGGTAGAGCACCAGGAAGAAGAACGTGATGCCCAGCCCGCCGTACATGGCGAAGGTCTCGATGTTGCCGACCGTGAAGTTGCGCCGGCGAAACAGCCCCAGCGGCAGCATCGGGTGGGGCGCGCGCGCCTCCCAGAACAGGAACGCGGCCAGGAGCGCGATCCCCGCCGCCGCGGGGACGACCACACCCGGGGCCGTCCAGCCGAGCTCGGGCTGGCGGATCAGGGCGAACACCGGCCCCGCAAGGCCCAGCGCGCACAGCACGGCGCCCAGGAAGTCGATCGGCTGGTGCCTGCGGGCGCGCTCGCGCTTGGGCACGGCGACCGCGACGATCATCAGCGTCGCGAGCACGAACGGGACGTTGATCGCGAAGATCCACCGCCACGACGTCGCGTCGATGAGGTAGCCGCCGGCCAGCGGGCCGATCACCGTGGAGATCCCCGACCAGGCGGTCCACGAGCCGATCGCCGCGCTGCGCTCGCCGGGCGGGAAGGCCGAGACGATCACCGCCAGCGCGCTGGGCGTCAGCAGCGCGCCGAACACGCCCTGGAGCGCCCGGGCGCCGATGAGGACCTCGATGGAGGGCGCCGCCGCGCACAGCACGGAGGCGATGCCGAACCCCGCCACGCCGAAGCCGAAGACCTTGCGCTCGCCGAGGACGTCGCCGAGCGAGCCGCCCACGAGGATGAGCGATCCGAGCGTGAGCAGGTAGGCGTTGGAGACCCACTGCTGCCCGGCCAGCCCGCCGCCGAGATCGCGCTGGATGGCGGGCAGCGCGACGTTCACGACGGTGGAGTCGAGGGCCGCAACGAACGACCCCATGATCGCCGCGAGCAGCGCCAGGCGCTTGGGGTCTGTTCGCAGGGGAGACGTTCACGGCACGCTACCCGCTGCGTGCGGAACCTAGATCTGCGGCCCCGGCTCCGGCGGTGGCTGGCCCGGCCCGGGGCCGGGCGGCGTGGGGGTGGGGATCTCTCGGGTCATGGCCCTGATGCGCGTCGCTCAGCGCGGGCGGTTGGAGAGGCGCTCGGACTCGGGCTGCGGAGCCGGGTGGCTGCCGCCTTCGCCCTCGCCGCC
>JAWVEW010000085.1:0-8305 GCA_033856495.1 Miltoncostaeaceae bacterium
CGGGCGCAGCCCCGCCGGCGAGGCGTGCAGGATCAGGGCGTCTGGGAAGGCCATCAGGATCGGCGAGTGGGTCGCGACGATGAACTGCGACCCGCCCTCGACGAGCTCGTGCATACGCTGCAGGACCGCCAGCTGGCCGGTCGGCGAGAGAGCCGACTCCGGCTCGTCGAGCAGGTAGAGCCCTCCGGGCAGGAAGCGGTTCAGGATCAGCGCCAGGAACGACTCGCCGTGGCTCTGGTCGTGAAGGGAACGGCCGCCGTACGGCGCCAGCGCGTCCTGCCGGGGCTGCTCGTCGATCCGCTCCAGCTCGCTCGCGAGGTTGTAGAGGCTCTCGGCGCGCAGGAAGAAGTCGGTCCGCGGCCGATCCCGCCAGCTGAGCCGCAGGTGCTCGTTGAGGGTCGATTCGGAGGGGCGGGTGGCGAAGCGGAAGTTGCGGCCGCCGCCCTCGGCGTTCATCCCCGCGGCGACCGCGATCGCCTCCAGGAGGGTGGACTTCCCGCTGCCGTTGTCGCCGACCAGGAGCGTGACCCGGGGGTCGACGGCCAGCTCGTCGAGGCCCACGACCGCCGGGATCGAGAAGGGGTAGTCCGCGAAGCTCGGCACGGAGCCGCGGTCCAGGCCGACCGCGGCCAGGAAGCCGCCGCGGCGCGCCGCCCGGGAACGCGACCTGGCCACCGGACCCGCGGCCGCCGTCAGATCGGCAGCGAGACGATGTTGAGCTCCGCGCTCAGGCGCGCCAGCTCGCCGGTGGCGAGCAGCACGCCGAACACCACGAGCAGGATCGCGCCGGCCGCCGTGATGATTCGCAGCCGGCGGCGCAGGAAGGCGAGCGCGGTCGTCGCGCCGTGGAGGAAGAGGCCGGCGAGCAGGAAGGGCAACCCGAGCCCAAGCGAGTAGACGAAGAGCAGCATGGCGCCGACCCCGGCATGGCCCTCCTGCGCCGCCAGCGTCAGCACTGCGGCCAGCGTGGGCCCGATGCACGGGGTCCAGCCGACGGCGAACGCGACGCCGGCGAGGGCCGAGCCGGCCAGCGTCACCGGCCTCCGCGCCAGGTGCACCCGCCGCTCGCGCAGGAGCAGCATCGGGACGCCGCGCCCCAGGAGCAGCAGGCCCATCACGATCACGAAGATACCGCCGACCACCTCGAGGCTTCGCCGGTGGCTCAGCAGCGCACCGCCGAAGAGGGCGGCGCCGGCGCCGAGGGCCGTGAAGGCGGCTGCGAAGCCTCCGACGAACGCGGCGGTGGGCAGCGCCACGTCCCGCCGGCGCGGGGACTCGTCGCTCAGCCCCACGCCCGACACGAAGCTCAGGTAGGCGGGGACCAGCGGCAGCACGCACGGGGAGGCGAACGAGACGAAGCCGGCGCTGAACGCGACGGCCAGGGAGACGGGATCGGCGCCGAGCGCCACTACGACTCCAGCTGGCGCGCCGCGCTCACCAGGTCGTCGTAGGTGATGGTCCGAACGGCGCGCCCGACGACGCGGCCCTGCGCGTCCAGGAAGATCGTCGTGGGGAGGCCCTGGAGGCCGAGATCGGCGGCGATGGTGGCGTTGGGATCCGAGATCGACGGGTGTTGCCAGCCATAGCGCCTGTAGAAGCGGCGCGCGCCGCTGCGGGTGTCGCTGACGTCGATGCCGACGACGGCCACGTCCCGCTGCTCGCGCACGAAACGCGCGATGGCGGGGGCCTCCTCGCGGCAGGGCGCGCACCAGGACGCCCAGAGGTTGACGACGAGCGGCCGGCCCCGAAACCCGGCGAGGTCGACCGGGCGACCCGTGACCGGGTCGGTGCCGTGGATGGCGGGCAGCGGCTCGCCGGGCGAGCTGAGCTCGAGCCGCAGCGGCGGCGGCCTGGTCCGGTCACGGGCCGCGACGAGGCCGACCGTCAGGACGACACCCAGGGCCGCGACGGCCGCCACGGCGCCGGCGAGCTTCCAGCCGCCAGGCCGCCTGATGCGGCCGGGTCTCGTCTCGTCGTGGTCTGGCATCGTCGCCGGCAGTATGGACGCCGCCCGGCCGGACGCGCTCCCACAGCGGGCCGGGCGGTGAGGTTCGACAGTGCCCTGCGCCGCAGAAGGTCATGTCCGCGGATGGGGCGCTGCGCAGGAGGCGGCCTCCCGCACGTCGAAACGGCCTTGCATGGTCGACGCCCGTGGATGGTGATCGTCGCCGGGGCCGGTCGGTTATAAGCTCTGGCGCCGGATGCGGCCCCCGACGTTGAGACACCGCCTCGCCCTGGCGATCGCGGCGATTGCCGCCCTCGGTCCGGGGGCGGGGATGGCCGCCGCCCTCAACGCCCCGGCGGTGCGGGGGCCGAGCGGCCTGGTCGGCAGCCCTCCCAGCTACCAGGTGGTCGCCGACGCGGCGGACGGGCGCGTGGGGATCGTGGTCACCTACTGCCTGGCGCCCTGCAGCGATCCCGCGGCCTTCCGGGTGCTCAGCGGCCCGACCCCGCTCCAGACCGGCGTCCTGCCCCCGGAGACGCCGCCGGCCGACGGACAGTACTTCGTGGTTGCGAGCGAGACCGACGGCACCACCACCGGCCCCGCGACGACCGTGACGTTCACGCTCGACACGACCCCGCCCGCCGCCCCGACCGTCACGGCGGGGCCGCCGGCGTTCACCAACCTGACGACGCCCGTCTTCTCCTGGAGCGCCGAGCCGGGTCCGGCGGTCACCTACAACTGGCAGATCCACGACGGCGCCGACCCGGCCGACCCGAAGAGCGCGGTCGTCCAGTCCGGCGACGCGACCACTGCGACGGTGACGTCGAAGGCGCTCAAGGACGGCATCTACAGCTTCCAGGTGCGGGCCGCCGACGAGGTCGGCAACAGGGGGCCGTTCAGCGCGCCTGCGGTCTTCACCGTCGACACGGCGCGGCCGGCGCCTCCGCAGATCACCTCGCCGCCTCCGGGCCCCGACCAGCTGAGCCCCACGTTCGCCTGGAGCACGAGCGCCGCGCCGGGCGCCGACACCTTCCAGTGGGAGATCGTCCAGAACGGCGTGACCGTCCAGGGGCCCACGCCCGCCGGCGCGCTGACCGCGACGCCCCTGACGCCGCTGAGCCTGGGCGCCTACACCTTCCGGCTGGTGGAGGTGGACCCCGCCGGGAACCTCAGCGACCCGGTGACCCAGGACTTCGCGATCGCCCTCAGCCGGTCGGCGCCGGACAGCGTCACGGGGCTCGTGCTGACGCCGGGGGTCGGCCAGGTTGGGCTGACCTGGGCGCTCGCGACCACACCCGGCCTGGCGTCCATCCGCGTCGTCCGGCGCTCCGACGGGTCGCCGACCGGGCCATTGGACCCCCTCGCCGCGGGCACCGATCTGGCCCCCGACGCGCGCGCCTACGTCGACGTCGGGCTCACGGGCGACACGCGCTACTTCTACGCGGTCTACGCCCGCGACCTGGCGGGCGGCTTCTCGCCGGTGGCGGCCACGGGCAACGTCATCGCCCAGGCGGCGCCTCCCGTGACCGGCGCGGGGCTTGGGCCGACCGCTCCGGGGCCGACCACCCTGCCGACCGGGCCCGAGCCGGGGGGCCAGCGTCCCGTGACCCTGAACCCGAAGCGGCTGCAGCCGCTTGCCGGGGCGACGCTCACGGTCGGGCGGCCGATGCTGCGCTGGAAGGGCCGGCCCGGCGGCGTCGTGCTCTACAACCTCCAGATCTTCGACGCGAAGGGGCGCAAGCTCCTGAAGGCCTTCCCGCGCGGCGAGCGCTTCCACGTGCCGACCGGGGTGCTGAAGCCGGGCAAGCGCTACTTCTGGCGGGTCTGGCCCTGGTTCGGACCGATCAAGAAGTTCTCCAGCAAGCCGCTTGGAATCAGCTACTTCCAGGTCGCCACCGCAAGGAAGCTCGCAGCCGCCGCGGCCGCCGCCCGGTCGAGGCAGGCGGCGGCGAACAGGCGCGCGCATCGCTGAGCCGATGCGGACGCGCGAGATCAGCGTCGACACCTCGACGCGCCGCGTCGTGGACCTCACCGAGGAGGTGCGCGACTTCTGCAAGACGTCGGGGCGCCTCCAGGACGGGCTGCTCAACGTGCTGGCCCCCCACGCGACAGCGGGGCTCGCCCTGATCGAGACCGGGTCCGGCAGCGAGGCCGACCTGGAGGAGCTGCTCGAGCGGCTGGTGCCGCGCGACGACCGCTACCGCCACCGCCACGGCTCGCCGGGACACGGCGCCGACCACCTGCTGCCCGCGATCGTCAGCCCCTCCCTGGTGCTGCCGGTGATCGAGGGCAGGCCCGCGCTCGGCACCTGGCAGCGGGTCGTGCTGGTGGACCTGAACCGGGACAACCCGCGGCGGCAGGTGCTGATGAGCCTTCTGGCCGGGTAGGCCTGCGTCCGGCCGGGCGGGGCCGGGTAGGCCACCGCCGTGGCGCGGAACGGCGACGGCGACGGCGACGCGCGAGCGCTCATTCCCCAGCGCCCGACCCTCGAGGCGCTGCGCGATGCGGCCGCCGGCTGCCGCGCCTGCGGGCTGTGGCGCTGCGGGACCCAGACCGTGTTCGGGGAGGGGGCGGTCGAGGACGTCCGGATGATGCTGGTCGGCGAGCAGCCCGGCGACCAGGAGGACCGGGTCGGCAAGCCGTTCGTGGGGCCGGCCGGACGGCTGTTGGACCGCGCCCTCGAGGCGGCGGGCATCGGGCACGAGGGCGTCTACCTCACCAACGTGGTCAAGCACTTCAAGTGGCGTCCCTCACCGACGAGCAGGCGCCGCATCCACCAGAGACCGAACGAGCGCGAGATCGCGGCCTGCAAGCCGTGGGTGGAGGTCGAGATCGAGCTGCTGCACCCGCGCGCGCTGGTCTGCCTCGGCGCGATCGCCGCAAGGGCGCTGCTCGGGCCCGAGGTGCGCGTGACCCGTCAGCGCGGTCAGCTCATCGCGTCCCCGCTCGCGCCGCTGGCGACGGCCACCGTCCACCCCTCGTCGATCCTGCGCGCGCGCGACGACGGGGCCCGGCGGGCGGCGATGGAGGAGTTCGTCGCCGACCTCGCGGCCGTGGCCCGGGCGCTCGAGGGCTCGGAGTCCTCCAGGGCGGACGTGCACCGGCTCGACTAGCCTGCGGGCGTGGCGATCGCGCCCTCCGAGGAGATCGGCGGCGGCGGAGCGGTCCGGCCGAGCGAGGGCTGGGGCGTGCTCCACCTCTTCCTGCGCGCTCGACGCGAGCGCTCCGGGGCCGAGGCCATCCTCGAGGCGGTGCGCGCGTTCGCGGCAGACGACCCGAACCAGGTGATCGCGTTCTCGGTGCTCGGCGGCCGGGCGGACCTGGGCCTGATGGCGCTGGGGCCCGACCTCGACGCCCTCGACCGGCTGACCAAGGCCGTGCTGGAGGGGCCGGTGGAGCCGGTCTCCTCGTTCGTGTCGCTGACCGAGCGCAGCGAATACATGCCCACCGAGGACCAGGAGCGGAGCCGGCTGGAGTCCGAGGGGGCGGCAGACCTGGACGCACGGCTCGCCCACTGGCGCCAGCGGATCGACCGGCACGTCGACGCGCGGCTGCACCCGCGCCTGCCCGCGCGGCGGATGATCGCCTTCTACCCGATGTCCAAGCGGCGGGCCGAGAACGCGAACTGGTACGAGCTCGCCTTCGAGGAGCGGCGGCGGCTGATGGAGGGGCACGGGCGCATCGGGATGCGCTACGCGGGGCGCATCCTCCAGCTCATCACCGGCGCCACCGGCCTCGACGACTGGGAGTGGGGCGTGACGCTGCTGGCCGACGACCCGGCCGCCATCAAGGAGGTGGTCTCCGAGATGCGATTCGACGTCGTCAGCGCCCGCTATGGCGAGTTCGGGCCGTTCTGGGTGGGCCTGGTGATGGAGCCGGAGGCGGTCCTCGAGCGCGTCGGCCTGAGCTGAGCCTCGCGGCGCGGGCGCGGCGCGGCGGCGCACGCGCTGCAGGTCCTCTCTATGCTGGCCCTTCGCGACGACTGGAGCGACCACTGGTGCGCAGCGAGGCGACAGCTGCCGTGACGGCGGTCCACGACCTCGAGCTCTTCGCGGGCCTCGAGCCTGAGGCTGCCCAGCGCGCCATCGCAGGCCTCGCCTCGGTGGCGCTGGCCCTCGGCGACCGGTTCGACGTCGCCGCCACCACCGCAAGCTGCTGCGTGGTCCGCTCCGGCAGGCTGACGCTCGCCTTCGAGGCGACCGCGCCGCGCGGGCGCGAGCGGACGATCGGCGTGCTCGAGGAGGGCGACGTGCTGGTGCGGCCGACCGCGAGCTGGGCGGCCGTCGGGCCCGGCCTGCGCTGCCGCGCCATCGAGCCGTCGGTCGTTCTCCTCGTCGAGCGGCAGCAGCTGGACGCCTGGATGACGGTGCCCGCGCTGGCCGCCAACCTGGTCCGGGTGCTCTCGGCCCAGGTGGCCGACCGCGAGCTGGCGGTAGCGGTGGCGCTCGAGGCGCGGGTCGAGCGGCGCCTGCTCCTGAAGCTGCGCCAACTGGCCGAGCGCTGGGGCAGGGTGACGCCCGAGGGGGTGCGGCTCGACCTCCGCCTCACCCACCAGGAGCTCGCGGACATGGTGGGCGCGGTGCGCGAGTCGGTGACCCTCGCCCTGGGCCGCCTCGCGCGCCAGGGGGAGCTCGAGGTCCGCAACCGCACCATCCTCATCCGCCGGCCCGGCACGGCGGGCATGGGCGACCGTCCCGGCGAGGAGCCGGCGCTCTCGGACGCCGGGAAGCGCGTCGCCGGGCGACCCGGCCCGGAGGCTCCGGAGGCCGCGGTCGGGTAGCTTTGCGCGGCCGGGGGGGCGCCGGCCGCGACACGACGTCGCGGCGGCTGCAAAACGAGCAAGGAGGCGCGGATGACGTCCGACCGAGCGAGCGGGCCGGCCCGGGGCGTCGGCGGAGCGGCGATCGTGGCCGCGACCGCGCTCGCCGCCTGGTTCGGAGCCGTCGGCAGCGCCGCGCCGCCGCCCGGGCTGAGCGTCGTCTATGCGCCCGCCCCCGCGGCCAACGCGATCTACGACGGGTCGCAGGGGCTTCCCGGGCTCGCCGACGCCACCCGGCAGGCGCCGATCTTCGACGACAAGCGCTGGCCGCCGTCGCGTCAGATGGGCAAGGTCAGCGGACGCGCGCTCTCCCTCCTCAGCGCCGACAAGATCGCCGCGGTCCTGCGGGCCGAGCTCGCGAACCCCCGGTTCGGAGGCCTGGTCGGGGTGGACGAGATCACGGTCAACGACTGGGGCGAGGCCCAGTCGCGGGAGCTCGCGGCGGCGCTCGACCTGCTCGGCCCCGACGCCGAGCGGGTCATCGTGTACGCGGGTCCTGCGCTCGTGAGCCAGGTCGGCCGCGTCGATGTGCGCGATCCGCTCGACCGCGGGAACGCGCTGCTGCTGCAGGCGCTCCGCCGCGCCGGAGCCGTGCTCCTCGAGATGTACCACGGGACGGCCGGCCCGTTCACCCGCGAGGAGTTCGCGATCTATCCGACCCGCTGGCTGGCGCGGTGGGCGCCCGGAGACCCGACCCGCCTGCACGTGTTCTTCGGTCCGGACCAGGGCATCGGCTGGAAGGGCATCTTCGCCTGGGCGCGCGCGACCGAGGCCGGCCGGACGATCCTCGCCAACGGCGCGGGCGTCTACGGCCTGCAGACGGCGAAGGACGGGCTCGACTGGCTGGCCTCCTAGCGGGAGTTCCTCGCCGACCCCACCGCCCCCCCGCCGCAGGGCGAGTACCCGGTGCCGGTCGGTGGGGGCCTCGAGGTCCGACCGCCCCGGAACCGCAACGTGTTCATCACCATCGACCGGCCGGCGCGCGCGGTGATCAGGCTCGTCCCCCAGGGCCAGACCCGGGGCCGGGTGATCGGCACCCTCCAGGGGCCGACCTCCGGCGTCACCATCGCGATGCCCCGCAACGTGAAGCCGGGGCAGTATGACGTCGTGGTCGTGATGCTCGGCCAGGGCCTGAGGGACGTGGTCTCCATTCCCGCCACCGTCGGTCCGCCGGCCCCCTCGCGGCGCCTGGCGCTGCGCTACGTGGGGGGCGTGCTCCGGGTGAGCCTCGGCGCCGGCAGCCGGACGGTGATCCGGGTGATCCCGGTGGCTCCCACTCCGGGCCCGACCCGGGCGATCGCGAAGCTCAAGGGCCCGCTGCGCGAGCGAGGCGTGGCGCTGCCGTCGCGGCTCGCTGCCGGACGCTACCGGGCCGTCGCGATCGCGGTCGGCCTCGACGGGCGGCAGGGTGCCGGGATCCGCTTCACGCTCGCCCGGCGCTGAGCGCATTCCAGGCGCCTGCCACCCCCGTCAGCGGATGACCTGCACCCGCCCGATCTCGGTGACGGGGATCTGGGGCAGGCCCGCGAGCTGCTCGACGG
>JAWVEW010000086.1:0-6647 GCA_033856495.1 Miltoncostaeaceae bacterium
GGCGGCGCCGCCGCCGGCGTCACCCGGGCCGGCCAGGTGATCGACCTGTGACCCGCGTCCCCGTCCGCGTGGGCGACGTCGAGTACGTGCTCGATCCCCAGCCGGTCCGCATCTCCCTCTCCGACACCCCCCCGATGCTGTTCGGCTTCCAGGTCCACGTGCTGCGCGACGACGCCCTGGTCGGCGTCAAGACCTGCTTCGTCGGCCGGGTGAGCGTGCAGGTCCGCGACCCCGCCGCCCTCGCCGCCCCGATGGAGGGCCTCGCCCCCGTCCTCTACGAGCTCGCGGGGGAGAAGATCCGCGCCCGTCTGGAGGAGGGGGAGCCGGGGGATGAGATCCTGTTCGCCTGATGGCCAATTGGCCGTCGAGGTGACGGTCAATTGGCCATTCGCGTGAGGCTGCGGATGGGCGCGACGACGGGGACGGCGCTGCTGGGCGCCCGCTGATGGGCTGCGGTGGCTCGAGGCAGGCGGCAGCCGGGGGAGCCTCTGAACGGTGCCGCCGCGGCCGGCCCCCGCCGGCGCGTCTCCGTGCAACTGCGGCGTCGGCCGTGCGGTGACCGCCATGCACCGCGTCGGCCTGCGCGCTCTCGCCTGCACCGCCGGGGTCGCCGGGCTCGCCGGATGTGGCGGCGGCGGTTCGGCCACCACCGCGGCCCGCACGACCGCCCCGCCGGCCCCGCTCTCAATTGTGGAGCGCGTGGCGACCGGGTCCTCGCTGGCGGGCCTACCGTCCGAGGGCCCGCCAGCCGGACGACCCACGCCGGCCGAGCTCGTCGGGGACCTGACGCGCGGACCCTCTCGCGAGTACATCGACGCGCTGACTCGCGCAGGCTACGTCACCGGCGCCGTCCGGACCTTCCGCAACGGCTCCGCAGCCTATGCGGGCTCCGTGGCCGTGCAGACGGCGTCAGCAGCGCAGGCGCGCACGCTCATGAGCTCTCTGACGGCGGTTGACCCGTCCTACACGACGCCCCATCGCGTCCAGCGGGGCGCGTTGCCCGCCGTTCCGGGATCGGTGGTCGTCGACGTCCGATTCACTCCGCGTGGCGACGTGACGAGCGAACTCGTCCGTGTCGGCTTCACGGACGGCCCGTTCGTGTACCTGGAGTCCTCGGCCCGCGTGACGCGTGTCGCACGAGCCGCCCTCGAGCGCGACGCCGTTGCCCTCTACCGACGCGTCAGAGGCCGGCCAGCGCCTTGATCCGCCGGCCCTTCGCAGCAAGCCGAGGCCTCGCCGGGACGGCGTCGACCCGGCGCCGGCGAGCGCGTCGGCCAGGATTGCCCCGGTGGCCAATTGACCGCCCGCGTCGCGGCCAAATGACCACCCGGGACGGCCACCCGTTCCCAGGGCCCCCGAGGCCTCAGGGGAAGGGCAGCTCCACGACGCTGGCGGGGCGATCCAGCCCGTCGACCGACACCTCGTCGCCGGCGCCGACCTCCCGGCGGAGGGTGGCGAGGGCGATCGGCCCCCGTGCGGGGCTGACGGCGACGCTCGAGAGGCGCCCGACCTCGCGGCCGCCGGCCCGGACGACGGCGCCGACGGCGGCGGGCGTCGGGAGCAGCAGCCCGCGCAGGACGCGATTGACGTGGCCGCGGTACTGCGTTCGCGCCACCGTCTCCTGCCCCAGGTAACAGCCCTTGTCGAAGCTCACGGCCACGCGCTCGAGCCCCGCCTCCTGAACCAGCGACGACTCGGTCAGGTCGCCGCCGAAGCGCGGCACGCCCGCCTCCACGCGCAGCGCCTCGAGCGCCTCGACCGGGGCCTCGGGGAGACCGAGCGCCGCCAGCGCCGCCCGGGCATCCGCGGCGACGACGTCGGTCGTCATGGGCACCAGGCCCGGCAGGGTGAGATCGCCGATGCCGCTCGGCGGCGGGACGCGGCCGCCCACGGTCAGGAGCTCGAACGGCTCGGGGCCGATCAGGTCCAGGTGCTCGGCGAAGTGCATCTCCTCCAGAGCATGCGCCAGCGTGGGCGCCTGGCGCCCGTCGAGGACGAGCGTGAAGGCCTCCTCGCCGTCCCGGACGACCCTCATGTCGCCCCGGACCCGGCCCCGGTTCGTGAGCAGCAGGGCGTAGGCGGACTCGCCGCTGCCGAGGCGCAGCACGTCGTTCGTCAGCACGCCCTGGAGGAAGCGCCCCGCGTCCGGACCCTCCACCCACACGAGCGCGCAGCCGCCGAGGACGCCGGCGCCGTCGCCGGCGGCACCCAGCCGGGCGTAGCCCGCCGCGAGCGCCTCCTCGACCAGGACGCCTATGGCCCGCTCACCTTGCCGTTCCGCTGAGCGCGTTCGCCGGCCAGCTTCACGCGGTCCATCCCTGCCTGCGCCGAATCCAGGATCGTTCGGAGGGCCTGCAGACGCTTGCCCTCGTCGCGCAGCTCGAGCAGCCGCTGCTTGGCGTCGACCGCGAGATCGACGGCGCCCGCGACCGCATACGAGACGGGCACCGCCTCCGGGATATCGGGATCCTTGGCCTCGCCGGTGACCTGCTCGCTCAGCCGGCGGTAGAGGACCCGCACCGCCTCGACCAGCGCGGGATCGGGCTCCTGCGGCTCGTCCGCCAGCGGCCGCACGCGCCCGGCGAGGTAGAGCCGCGCGTCGGCCGGCAGCAGCGTCTCCACGATCTCGACCGGGTCGATGCCGACGACCGTGACGTTCATGCGCCCGTCGACGAACCGCCGCAGCAGCGTCTCGAACCGCGCGGTGCAGCCCACCCGGGCGGCGCCCGCCGGACCTGCCTGGACGATCACGAAGGAACTTCCCTCCAACACGCAGTCCGCCGTCAGCTGGCGATAGCGCGGCTCGAAGACGTGCAGCGGCACCTGCTCGCCCGGCAGCAGCACCATGCCCAACGGGAAGAGGCCGAGATCGACGAGGTCGCTCACCCGGTCCTGAGTGTAACGGGCGTCCGCCGCGGGGCTCCGGGCCGGAGGACTGCATGCGCGCGCCGGCCGGCACCGTCCAGGTGGGTCCACTAGGATCGGCGCCGCCCGTGGCCGCCTCGCCCGACCTTCCGCCCGGCCTCCTGCGTCCGGGCCTCGCCGTCGTGGAGCCCTACGAGCCCGGCCGGCCGATCGACGACGTCCAGCGCGAGCTGGGGCTGGCCTCGGTGATCAAGCTGGCCTCCAACGAGGGGCCTCATCCGCCGATGCCGCGCGCGCTCGCGGCGATCGCGACCGCTGCCGCAGAGCAGAGGATGTACCCCGATCCGGGGGCGTGGGCGCTGCGCGATGCCCTTGCCGAGCGGCTGCGCCTCGACCCGGCGCAGGTTCTGGTCGGCAACGGCGCCGACAGCCTCGTGAAGCTCCTGTGCATGGCCTGCCTCGATCCCGGCGACGCGCTGGCGATGGCCTGGCCGTCATTCCCATCGTGGCGTCAGGGGGCGATGGTGCAGGGCGCCGAAGCCGTCTGCGCGCCGCTGGCCGCCGATGGCTCCTACGATCTCGAGGCGCTGCTGGCGGCGGTCGGGGCGCGGACCAAGATCGCGGTCGTCGTCAGCCCCAATAATCCCTGCGGGGCGGCCGTCGACGCCGGCGCCCTCGTCGACTTCCTCGACCGCCTGCCGCCTCACGTCCTCCCGGCGCTCGACGAGGCCTACTTCGAGTACCTGCCCGCGGGGTCGCACGACGGCGCCGCGCTCGTGCGCGAGGGCCGGCCCTTCGTCGTCCTGCGAACCTTCAGCAAGGCCTTCGGGCTCGCCGGCCTGCGCGTCGGGTACATGCTCGCCCCGCCGGCGCTGATCCGGGAGCTGCATCGCGTGCGAAACGCCTTCGACGTCAACGGGATCGCGCAGGCCGCAGCGCTGGGGAGCCTCGCCGACGCGGCGGCGCACCTGCCCCAGCGGGTGGCCCTGGCGGTCTCCGAGCGCGAGCGGTTGGCCGCCGGACTGCGGGCGCTGGGGCTGGCGCCGCTGCCCTCGGCGGCCAACTTCGTGTTCGCCGAGATCGGCCCCGATCGCGCCCGCGCCGCGTATGAGGGCCTGCTGGCGCGCGGCGTCATCGTGCGGCCGACGCGCGCCTTCGGGGCGCCTGGCGGTCTCCGGATCACCGCCGGCTGGCCGGAGGAGAACGACCGCTTCCTCGCGGCCCTGGCCGAGGTGCTCGCCGAGCTCCCCGACGCTCGCACGCTGACCGCCTGATGGAGCTCGAGGCCCTGCTGGAGGGGGTGCGTGCCGGCAAGCGGCGCCCCGTCGCCCGGGCGATCAGCCTTGTGGAGGGGCTCGGACCGGAGGCGCGCGAGCTGGTCGCGGCGCTGCACCCGGAGACCGGCCGGGCGCTGCGCATCGGTATCACCGGCTCGCCGGGGGTCGGCAAGAGCACGCTGATCAGCGCGCTGGTGCGCCACCTGCGGGAGCTCGACCAGCGGGTGGCGGTGGTGAGCGTCGACCCCACCAGCCCGTTCACGCGCGGCGCGCTGCTGGGCGACCGCATCCGCCTCGTCGACCATTTCCTCGACCCCGCGGTGTTCATCCGCTCCATGGCGACGCGCGGCCACGTCGGCGGGCTGGCGGAGGCGACGGCGGACGCGGTGCTGGTCCTCGACGCCGCCGGCTTCGACGTCGTCCTGGTGGAGACCGTGGGCGCCGGCCAGACCGAGGTCGAGGTCCAGACGCTCACGGAGACCGTGATCCTCGCGCTGATGCCGGGCAGCGGCGACTCGATCCAGGCGATCAAGGCGGGGCTGATGGAGATCCCGGACGTGATCGCGATCACGAAGGCCGATCGCCCGGGCGCGGACTTCCTGCGCGCCGAGCTGGACGGCGCGCTGTCCCTGGTCCCGGGCGGACCGTGGTCGCCGCCGATCGTCCCGACGCAGGCCATCGAGGGCGTCGGGATCGAGGCGCTGTGGGACGAGGTGCGGCGCCACCGCGCCTTCCTCTCCGAGGAGGGACGGCTGGAGCGCCGCCGCAGGGAGGGACTGGCGCGGCAGATTCGCGCGCTGGCGCTCGACCGCTTCGCGCGCCGGCTCGACGAGGCCGCCGATCCGGAGTTCGTCGAGCCCCTGCTGGACGATGTCCTGGCGCGGCGCGTCGACCCGCCGAGCGCGGTGGACCGGGTGCTGGAGCGCCTCGAGACATAGGGCGTGCGCCGGCCGTCGCGGTGGAACGGTCAATTGGCCGCGCGTGATCGGCCAATTGGCGCGCACACTCGAGCGGGGCGACGAGCGAAATCCGCCTGACGCCCGGTACGCTGCCGGCAGAGCGTCCTCGAGGGGACCACAGGGACAGAGGAGGAGCCAGTGGCCACCACGCGCACGTCGGGCATCGAGCGGATCGTGGAGATCCTCGGCGACGAGGCGGAGCCGCTGCTCACGCATCGCTGCACGACCATCCCGGTCGAGCGGCTCGAGCTTCCAGGCCCCGGATTCGTCGACCGCGTGTTCGTCGGCTCGGACCGACCCATCCCGGTGCTGCGGTCACTGGAGACGCTGTTCGACACCGGCCGGCTGGCGGGGACCGGATTCGTCTCGATCCTGCCGGTGGACCAGGGCATCGAGCACTCGGCGGGGGCCTCCTTCGCGAAGAACATCGACTACTTCGACCCGGTCCGCATCGTCGAGCTGGCGATCGAGGGCGGCTGCAACGCGGTGGCCACCACGCTTGGGGCGCTCGGGGTTTGCGCCCGCCGCTACTCGCACCGCATTCCGTTCCTGCTCAAGCTGAACCACAACGAGTTCCTCTCGTATCCGAACTCCTACGACCAGATCATGTTCGCCTCGGTCCGCCAGGCCCGTGAGATGGGCTGCGTGGCCGTGGGCGCGACGATCTACTTCGGCTCGGCGGAGTCGAAGCGGCAGCTCGTGGAGGTCTCGCAGGCGTTCGAGGCCGCTCACCAGCTCGGCATGGCGACGGTCCTCTGGTGCTACACGCGCAACTCCGCGTTCAATCGCACGAAAGAGGGCGGCCCGGATTACCACGTGGCCGCGGACCTGACCGGCCAGGCCAACCACCTCGGCGTCACGATCGAGGCCGACATCATCAAGCAGAAGCTGCCCGAGACCGCCGCCCCCGGCTTCGTCGACATCGGCTTCGGCCGCTCCGACCCCCGCATGTACTCGGAGCTGATGAGCGACCATCCGATCGACCTGACCCGCTACCAGGTGGCGAACTGCTACATGGGGCGGATCCCGCTGATCAACTCCGGCGGCGCCTCCGGCGAGAACGACTTCCGGGAGGCCGTTCGCACCGCGGTGATCAACAAGCGCGCCGGCGGCACCGGCCTCATCTCCGGACGGAAGGCCTTCCAGCGGCCGATGCGCGAGGGCGTGGAGTTGCTGAACGCCATCCAGGACGTGTACCTCTGCGACGAGGTGACGCTGGCCTGAGGCGGCTGCTCTCGCGGGCGGACGACAGGCGGGGGATCGGCGGGAGGGGTGCCCACGTGGCGGCCATTTGACCGTCGCCTGCGCGGCCAATTGACCGCGACCTGGTCGGGCGGGATCGAGCGCCCCCCCGCCGGCCCCGCCGGCGCGTGCGCGTATCGGCGCCGAATCGGCACGGTGCCCTGACCGCTCGGGGTCGTGGCGGGCGCGCAGCGCGCGCCATCATCCGGGGATGGCGAGGACCCTCTACAAGGGGCCGGCGCTCGGAAAGCTGCCGCCCTGCTGCATCTGCGCCGGCCCCGGCGAGGGCGCTCGCGAGCGGCTG
>JAWVEW010000087.1:0-5905 GCA_033856495.1 Miltoncostaeaceae bacterium
CGCCGGTTGGCGCGGTCGATCAGCTCGTCCAGGACGACCAGGGACTCCGCCCCGGCCAGGTCCCGGCGGGCGAAGGAGTCAAGGGCGACCCGGATCATCTCCTCCGCGCGCGCCCCCATCTCCTCGAAGCCCTCGAAGAGCGCGGGGGCCTGCGGCAGGCTCGCCGCCAGCTTCGTCAGCTTCGCGATCGTGACGCAGTAGTCGGCGATCCGCTCCAGGTGGAGGTTGTCGTGGAGGATCGCCAGCACCAGCCGCAGGTCGGCGGCCACCGGAGTCTGGCGCGCCAGCAGGGCGTGGACGCCGTGCTCGAGGTCGAGGTAGACGGCGTCGACCTCGTCGTCGAACCTGATCACCTCGTCCGCGAGCTCCACCTCGGCCGAGGTGAGCGCGTTCAGCGCCGCGCGCAGGGAGCGCAGCGCCAGCTCGCCCTCGTGCTGCAGCCCCGACTGGAGCCGGTCCAGCTCCTGCTGCAGCGTGACCCGCAACCGCGCGACAGGCTGTTCCACGGTACGCCCTCGATGGCCGCCGGACCGCTCTCCCGGACGATCGTACCCTCGCCGGCGGCCGTTGGGGAGCGCCGGCCCGGTCCCGCTCTCCCCCGACCACCTCGGGCCGGTGTTACAGGTTTGTCACCGGACCCTGGATAGGCTTGTGGACCCCACCCGGATCCCGGTGCCGATGGCCACGTCGATCGAGCTGTACCAGCCTGCCGTAACCGGGCCGCTTGCGGCCGGGGTCGGCGGGCCGTCGCGCTACCTGAACCGCGAGATCTCGTGGCTGCAGTTCAACGAGCGCGTGCTCGCGCTCGCCGAGGACGACGACATCCCCCTGCTCGACCGGGCCAAGTTCCTCGCCATCTTCAGCCAGAACCTCGACGAGTTCTTCCAGGTGCGCGTCGCGGGGCTGAAGGACCAGCTGGCGACCGCCGGCCCGATCGGCCGTACCCCCGACGGGATGAGCGCGGCCGAGGCGCTGCGGGCGATCCGCGCGGAGGTGGAGCGGCTGGTGCGCCGCCAGCAGCGCGCGTTCCTCGACCGCGTCGAGCCGGCGCTGGCCGACGCCGGGATCGCGGTGATCGACTGGGCCGCCCTGGGCGACGACGACCGCCGCGAGCTGATCGGCGAGTTCGAGGAGCGGATCTTCCCGGTCCTGACCCCGCTGGCCGTCGACCCCGGGCACCCCTTCCCCTACGTCTCCAGCATGTCGCTGAACCTGGCGGTGATGGTGCGGGACCCGCTGACCGACGAGCGCCGGTTCGCGCGGGTGAAGATCCCGCCGATCCTGCCGCGCTTCGTCGCCCTGCGCGACGGGATGCGGTTCGTGCCGTCCGAGCAGGTGATCGCGGCCCACCTCGGAACGCTCTTCCCGGGCATGGAGATCGAGTCGCACGCGGCCTTCCGGGTCACCCGCAAGGCCGACCTGGCGCTCGAGGAGGACGCCCAGGACCTGCTGGAGGCCGTGGAGCTGGAGCTGCGGCGGCGGCGATTCGGCCGCGCCGTGCGCCTGGAGATCGACCGGGCGATGTCCGAGACGGCGCGCGAGCTGCTGGTCCGCGAGCTCGAGGTCGGCGTCGACGACCTCTACGACATCGACGGTCCGCTCGACCTGAGCGGGTTGTGGGCCGTGTACGCGCTCGATCGGCCCGAGCTCAAGTCCGCGGCCTTCGCCCCGGTCACCGCCCCGCCGCTGACCGGAATCGCCGACGAGCCGCCGGACCTGTTCGCGGCCCTGCGCGCCGGCGACGTGCTGGTCCACCACCCCTACGACAGCTTCTCGACCTCCGTGGTGGCCTTCATCCAGCAGGCCGCCGCCGATCCCCAGGTGCTGGCGATCAAGCAAACCCTCTACCGCACCTCCGGCGACAGCCCGATCGTGAAGGCGTTGATCGACGCCGCCGAGCGGGGCAAGCAGGTGGTGGTGCTGGTGGAGCTGCAGGCCCGCTTCGACGAGCAGGCCAACATCGCCTGGGCGCGGGCGCTGGAGCAGGCGGGCGTGCACGTCGTCTACGGGCTGGTGGGCCTGAAGACGCACACGAAGACCGCGCTGGTGGTGCGGGACGAGGGCGAGCGGATGCGCCGCTACTGCCACGTCGGGACCGGCAACTACAACCCGCAGACCGCCCGGATCTACGAGGACGTGGGACTGCTCTCGGCCGACGAGGAGATCGGCGCCGACCTCAGCGACCTCTTCAACTCGCTCACCGGCTTCAGCCGCCAGGGCGGCTACAGGAGGCTTCTGGTCGCCACCGCCTCGCTGCGCACGAGCCTGGCCGAGATGATCCGGGCGGAGATGGGGGCGCCGCCGCAGGAGCGGCGCATCGTCATGAAGATGAACAACCTCGTCGACCCCGAGATCATCGACGTCCTCTACGAGGCCTCCGAGGGCGGGGTCGAGGTCGACCTGATCGTGCGCAGCACCTGCTGCCTGCGCCCCGGAGTGCCGGGGCTGTCGAGCAACATCCGCGTGCGCTCGATCGTCGGGCGCTATCTCGAGCACTCCCGGATCTTCGCGTTCGGCGAGGGCGAGCGCCGGCGCTTCTTCATCGGCTCGGCGGACCTGATGCCGCGCAACCTCGACCGGCGGGTCGAGGCGGTCACGCCGGTCACCCAGCCGGACCTGCAGGCGCGGCTGGCGGAGATCCTCGACATGAACCTCGCCGACGACACGCTCGCCTGGGCCCTCGAAGCCGACGGAAGCTGGCGGAAGGCGCCCACGACGGCGGGCGTCAACGCCCACGACCGCCTGCAGGAGCTGGCCCTGCAGCGGGCCGCGGGCGGGGAACGCGAGCCGGCGGCGGGCGGCGGGCCGTGAGGTCGGCGATCGAGCGCGAGGTGAAGCTGGAGGCGCCGGACGGCTTCGTCCTGCCCGACCTCTCCGGCACGGTGGACGGGGTTCTCGCCCGGGTCGCGAACGAGCGCGACCTCGACGCGACCTACTACGACACGCCCGACCTGCGGCTGGCGCGCTGGGGCGTCAGCGTGCGCCACCGCAGCGGCGACGGCACCGGCTGGACGGTCAAGCTGCCGGAGGGCGACGCGGGTCCCGCGCTGGTGCGCCGTGAGCTCCTCTTCGACGGGGCGGCGGGCGCGATCCCGCCGGGCGTGAGCGAGCTGCTGCGAGCGTACGTCCGCTCCTCCCAGCTGTCGCCGGCGGCGCGCGTGCGCAGCCGTCGGGTCAGCGTCGAGCTGGTGGACGCCGAGGGCGAGCGGCTGGCCGAGGTGGTGGACGACGACGTGCAGACCGAGGTCGGCCCGGGCGTCCGCCGGTTCCGCGAGCTGGAGGTGGAGGTCGACGAGCGGGCCGACCCCGGGCTGCTGGAGGCGCTGGTCGCCGCGCTGCTGACCGCCGGGGCGGTCGCGGTGGCCGAGCCGGTGCCGAAGGTCGTGCGCGCCCTGGGCGCGGCGGCGCAGGCGCCGCCGGAGCTGGTTCCCCCGAGGCTCGGGCCCAAGTCCACGGCTGCCGACGTCGTGCGGGCCGCACTCATCGGCTCGGCGGTGCGGATCCTGCAGCACGACCCCGGAGTCCGGATCGGCGACGACCCCGAGGACGTCCACCAGGCCCGGGTGCGCGCACGCCGGCTGCGCTCGGATCTGCGCACCTTCCGCTCGCTGCTCGTCGACTCCTGGCGCGAGCCGCTGGAGGCCGAGCTGCGCTGGCTGGGCCAGGAGCTCGGGGCCGTCCGCGATGCCGACGTGCTCCTGGAGCGCCTGCGCCGCGATGCGGCCTCGCTTCCGGAGCGCGACGCGCGCGCCGTGGCGGCCCTGGTGCGCCAGCTCGTGCGCCAGCGCGAGGCCGCTCGGGCGAGCATGCTGGTCGCGCTGTCGAGCGACCGCTATGTCGCGCTGCTGGACCGGCTGGTGGAGGCGGTCGTCGAGCCGCAGACGCTGCCTGTCGCCGACAAGCGCGCGGGGCCCGTGCTGGCGCGCCTGGTGCAGCGCCCGTGGAAGCGGCTCGAGCGGGCCGTGAAGGGTCTGGGCGACGATCCCCCCGATGAGGATCTGCACCAGGTGCGCATCCTCGCGAAGCGCTGCCGCTACGCCGCCGAGGCCGCCGCGGGGGTGGCCGGCAAGCCCGCCGCCCGGCTGGGCAAGGCGGTCGCGGACCTTCAGGGGGTGCTCGGCGACCACCAGGACGCCGTGGTCGCGGAGGGCTGGCTGCGCGCCAACAGCCGCACCGCGGCGCTGGTCGCCGGCGAGCTGATCGCCGTGCAGCGCCTGCAGGCCGGCGCCTGTCGGGCCGCCTGGCCCGCCGCCTGGAAGCGCGCCTCGCGCAAACGCCTGCGCAAGTGGATGAGATAGTCCGGGCGGCCGGCGGCGTGGTGTGGCGCCGCGGCCCGGCGGGTATCGAGGTCGTCCTGGTGCACCGGCCCCGCTACGACGACTGGAGCCTCCCCAAGGGGAAGCTTCACGCCGGCGAGGACGACGTCGCCGGAGCGCTGCGGGAGGTGGAGGAGGAGACGGGGCTGCGGGCCGAGGCGGGCCGGGAGCTGCCCAGCACCCGCTACCAGGACCCGAGGGGCCGGCCCAAGGTGGTCCGCTACTTCGCGATGCGGCCCACTGGCGGATCGCTCGCCCCGGCGCCGCCCGAGACGGACGAGGTGCTCTGGCTGCCGATCAACGAGGCGGCCGCCCGGCTCTCCTACGGCCACGACCGGGACGTGCTGGCGGCCTGCCGGGACCGGGGCGGAACCGCTGATTGAGGCCGGCTCGGCGCTCCTCCTGGTTCGCCACGCCCACGCGGGCGTGCGCGGGCGCTGGGTGGGACCGGACCGGCAGCGGCCGCTGTCCGACACCGGGTGGCGCCAGGCGGAGGGGCTCGTCGGGCTGCTCGGCGGCTTCGGCATCGAGCGCATCCTGTCCAGCCCGTACGTGCGCTGCGTGCAGACGCTGGAGCCGCTCGCACGCGCGCGGGAGCTCTCCGTCGAGCCGCGCGACGAGCTGGCGGAGGGAGCGCCGATCGACGCGGCCGCCGCGCTGGCGGACGGGCTGCTGGGGACGACCGCGGTCCTCTGCAGCCACGGCGACATCCTCCCGCCGCTCCTGGAGCGCCTCGCGGCCGCGCACGGCGTCGCCCTGCCTCGGGACCCGCCGTTCGAGAAGGGCGCAACCTGGGTAATGGAGGCGGTGGACCGGCGGTTGGTCAGCGCACGCTACCTGCCTCCGCCCGCCTGACCGGACGGCGCCCCCCGTCGCCTCCGGCGCCCCGCCCTTGACCCTTCGGGGGGTTCCCGGACCCCCGCGCGGGGGAAGAGGCCGGCCGGAGGCTTCCCTACAGTCCTTTCGATGATGCAGATTGCGGCGCTCGATCTCGGCTCGAACTCGTTCCACCTGGTGGTGGTGGACGCGAGCGCGGACGGCAGCATCGTGCCGCTGCTGCGCGAGAAGGAGATGCTGCGGCTGGGCGACGTGGTCAGCCGCGAGGGCGCGGTCACGCCGTCCGCCCAGGCACGGGCGATCGGCGCCGTGCGCCGCTTCAAGGCCCTGGCCGACGCCGCCGGGAGCGAGGAGATGGTCGCCTGCGCGACCAGCGCGATCCGCGAGGCCTCCAACGGCGGCGAGCTGGTGGACGCGATCTTCGCCGAGACCGGCGTGCGGGTGAAGGTGCTCTCCGGGCGCGACGAGGCTCGGCTCATCTACGAGGCGGTGCGCGCCAGCGTGCTGATCGAGCCGGGGCCGGCGCTCTGCCTCGACCTCGGCGGCGGCAGCCTCGAGCTGGTCGTGGGCGACGCGGACCGCCTCTACTGGGCGCGCAGCGTGCCCCTGGGCGTGGCGCGCCTGACCGTCGAGCTCGTGCGCGGCGACCCGCCCTCCCGGGACGACGAGCGGCGCCTGCGCGAGCGGCTGACCGGGGTGCTCACGCCGATGGCCGAGGAGGTCGCGGGCTACGCGCCCACGCTGGCCGTCGG
>JAWVEW010000088.1:0-8216 GCA_033856495.1 Miltoncostaeaceae bacterium
CTCGACCAGCCGCTGTGAGTTGGAGGAGTTGCGGGAGCCGACCACCAGCACCAGCTCCGCCCCCTGCCCGACCACCGCCTTAACCGCGTCCTGGCGGTTCTGGGTCGCGTAGCAGATGTCGCTGGAGCTGGGCGCGCGTAGGGTCGGGAAGCGCCGGCGCAGCGCCGCGACGATCGCGGCCGTGTCGTCCAGCGAGAGCGTGGTCTGGGTGGTGAGGGCGACGTTCTCGGGGTCGGGCACCTGCACCGTCTCCGCCTGGGCCAGGTCCTCGACCACGATCACCCGCTCGGGCGCCTCGCCGCGGGTGCCGATCACCTCGTCGTGGTCGGCGTGGCCGACCAGCAGCACCGTGGCGCCGCGGCCGGCGTAGCGGCGCACCTCCGCGTGCACCTTGCTCACGAGCGGACAGGTCGCGTCGATGACGCGCAGCCGCCGCTCGGCGCAGCGGTCGTAGACGTCGGGGGCGCTGCCGTGGGCGGAGAGGATGATGGTCTCCCCCTCGGGCACCTCGTCGACGCTGGCGACGAAGACGGCGCCCCGGGAGGCGAGGTCGCCGACGACGTGCTGGTTGTGCACGATCTCGCCGCGGACGTACACGGGCGGGCCGGTCTCCTGCAGCACCCGCTCGACGGTCTCGATCGCTCGGTCCACGCCGGCGCAGTAGCCGCGGGGCGCAACGAGGCTGACGCTCCTCACCCGCAGAGCGTACCGGACCCGCTCCCCGGGGCGCGCAGACCCGGGCGCCGGACGGCGGCGATCCGGCACCATGGCGCGGGTGGCCGCCGACGCGCAGCTGGCCGTGACGGAGACCGGACGGGGGCCGGCCGCGCTGCTGGTCCACGGCTGGACCGGGTTCAAGGAGTCCTGGGGCGCGCTCCCGGAGGCGCTGGCGGCGGCCGGGATGCGCGTCGTGGCGGTGGACCTGCCCGGCTGGGGCGCCAGCCGGGCGGGCCGCGGCCAGCGCCACGACGTGCTCGCCTACGCCGACGCCCTCGCGCCGCTCGTGACCCGGCTGGCGCCGGTGGCGCTCGTCGGGCACTCGCTGGGCGCCGGCCCGGCGCTCGTGCTCGCGGCCCGCGAGCCGGCGCGCGTGAGCCGCCTGGCGCTGATCGCGCCGGTCGGCGTGCCCGAGCGCGTCGGCTGGCCGCCGCAGTCTCCCTTCGAGGCCTTCGCCCTTCCCATCCTCGGGCGCCCGCTGTGCTGGGCGGCGTGCGCGGCGCTCAGGCACAGCCGCACGCGCTGCTTTGAGGGCTACCGCTCGGCGGTGGCGGACCCGGAGCGGCTCGAGCGTGACCCGCAGCTGGTTGCGCTGGCCGACTCCGCCTGCAAGCGGCTGCGCAGGACCAGCGTCCGCGCGCTCGCCGCGTCCCTGGGCGCGGTGGTGCGGGCGGACCTGCGGCCGCTCGCGGCGCAGATCGACCAGCCGGCGCTGGTCGTGATCGGCGAGCGGGACCGGGTGGTCCATCCCGGCGCCGCCGCGAGCCTGGCCCGCAACCTGCGGGCGGCCCGGCTGCTGCGGGTCGCGGACGCCGCCCACCTGCCCCACATCGAGCGCCCGGACGTGGTGTGCGGGGCGATCGCGGCGCACCTGGCGCCGCGGCCGTGAGCGACGACGCCCTGCTCGACCTGGCGCTCCGTGCGGCGCGCGTCGCCGCGGAACTGCTGCTGGAGCGCTTCGGCGGACCGGCCTCCGGCCTGGCGTCCAAGACCAGCCGCACGGACCTGGTCTCCGACGCCGACCGGGACGCCGAGCGGCTGATCGTCGGCGCGATCAGAGCGGAGCGGCCCGGCGACGCGATCGTCGCCGAGGAGGGCGGTGGGGGAGTGGGCGCGGGGGGAAGCGACCTGCGCTGGCTGGTCGATCCGCTCGACGGCACCATCAACTACCTCTGGGGCATCCCGCACTGGGCCGTCAGCCTGGCGGTGCTGGACTCGCAGGGCGGGCTGGTGGGCGTCGTCCTCGATCCCTGCCGCGACGAGGCGTTCACGGCGGTCCGGGGCCGCGGCGCCCGCCTGGGCGCCCAGCCGCTGGCGCTCGCCCACGCGCCCCCGCTGGGCGAGGCGCTCATCGGAACCGGCTTCTCCTACCGGCCGGAGGAGCGCGCCCGCCAGGCCCGGCGGCTCACGCGCGTTCTGCCCGCCGTCCGCGACGTGCGCCGGAACGGCTCGGCCGCGCTGGACCTCGCCTGGGTCGCGTGCGGCCGCCTCGACGGCTTCTTCGAGACCGCGCTGGCTCCCTGGGACAGCGCGGCCGGCGCCATCGTGGTCACCGAGGCCGGCGGGGCCGTGGCCGAGCTCCCGCCCTCGGACGGCGATCCGACCGGGATCGTCGCCGGCCGGCCGGGCCTCCTCGAGCCGCTGATGGCGCTGATCGCGGATCCGGGCTGAGCCCACGGGGACGCGTGGCCGCTGCGGGGGCCGGGGCGCTGAGGTAGGCTCACCGCCCATGCAACGCCTAGGCAGCGCGGCCACCGTCCTCGTCCTCGTCCTCGTCCTCTCGTTCGGGCCGGCGGCCGGCGCGGCAGCGAGCGGGCGGGCCACGGTGCTCGCGGCCTCCTCGCTGACGGAGGTTCTCCCGCGCATCGATCCGCGTGCCCGGTACAGCTTCTCGGGCTCCGACACCCTCGCCTTCCAGATCGGCCAGGGGGCGCCGGCCGACGTCTTCGCCGCGGCGAGCCCGAAGTACCCGGAGGACCTGTTCGCGCGCGGGCTCGTGCTGCGGCCGCACGTCTTCGCGACGAACAGCCTTGTGCTGGTCGTGCCTCGCGGGAACCCCGCCAACATCGTCGCGGTGGGCGACATCGCCACCCCGGGAGTGAGCCTGGTGATCGGCGACGCGTCGGTGCCGATCGGCGCCTACACGCGGACGGTGCTGGGCAACCTCGGCCTCTCCGGCGCGCTCTCCAACGTCGTGAGCAACGAGCAGGACGCCAGGGCGGTGCTGGCCAAGGTCGCCCTCGGCGAGGCCGACGCCGGCGTCGTGTACCTGACCGACGCCCGCGCTGCGGGGGGCCGGGTGCGGGTGATCCGGCTGCCGGCGCGGGCGCAGCCGACGGTCCGCTACGAGATCGCGGTGGTGCGGGGCAGCGCGAACCGGCCGGCGGCCAGGGCCTTCGTGGCCCGGGTGCTGGGGCCCGCCGGCCGGCGGGCGCTGCGGGCGGCCGGCTTCGGCCTGCCCCCGGCGCGGTGAGGCACGCCGCCGCCGCAGCCGCCGTGCTGTGCGCGGCGGTCGCCCTCGCCTTCCTCGCGCTGCCGCTGGTGGCGATCTTCCTGCGCGTCCCGCCGGGGCGGCTGGTCGGGCAGCTCGGCAGCGACGTCGCGCTGGACGCCATCCTCGTCAGCCTGAAGACCAGCGCCATCGCCAACGCGATCCTGCTCGCGGTCGGGACCCCCGTCGCCTACCTTCTGGCGCGGGCCCGTTTCCCGGGCCGGCGCGCCCTCATCACCCTCGTGGAGCTGCCGCTGGTGCTGCCGCCGGCGGTGGCCGGCATCGGGCTCTTCGCGGCGTTCGGCCGCAGCGGCCTGCTGGGGGGCGAGCTGGAGGCGCTCGGCCTGCGGATCCCGTTCACGCAGGTGGCGGTCGTGATGGCGGTGCTGTTCGTGGCCAGCCCCTTCTACCTGCGCCAGGCGATCGCCGCCTTCGAGAGCGTCGATCAGGAGCTCCTGGACGCGGCCCGCACGCTGGGCGCCCGGCCATGGCGGCGATTCCGGCGCATCGCGCTGCCGCTGGCCGGCGGCGGGCTGGCGGCCGGGGCCGCGCTCGCGTTCGCCCGCGGGATCGGTGAGTTCGGCGCCACGATCATGTTCGCCGGCAGCCTCCAGGGCGCCACCCAGACGCTGCCGCTCGCGATCTACGCCCAGTTCGAGCAGGACTTCGACACGGCGCTGGCGATCGGCGCGCTGCTGATCCTCTTCAGCGCCGCCGTCCTGCTGCTCGCCAAGCTGCTCCCCTCCTGGACGCGGCTGCGCTTCACGGCGGCGTCGCCGCTCGGCATCGGCCCGACCCGGCCGTTCGTCCAATAGCAGCCCGGCACCGGCGCGCCCTGCGCCGCTAGGATCGCCCCCGTGCGCTGTCCGGGCCCTTGCAGGGCGACGTCGCGCCGGCTCGCCGCGGTCGCGTGCATGCTCCTGACGGTCGCCGCCTGCGGCGGCGCCTCAGCCGGCGGCCCCCCGCCCCCGCCGCTGCCGGTGGCGCGCGTGGCCGCGGCGCTCGCTCGCGCCGACCGGCTGAGCCCGCTGTGCCGCAGCCTGGTGCAGGCGGGGCGGGCGGGAGACCGGACGGGAGTCCAGTCGCCCTGGCTCGACCTCTCGGCCGTCGACGGCGGGCGCTCCCGGCGCGTGAGCTGGACCGTGGGCGACCTCACCGGCGACGGGGAGCCCGAGACCGTCGCGCGCATCTGGGGCGAGGGCGACTACCCGGTCTGTCTGGCGGTGCTCTCGCCGCAGCATGGGCGGCTGACGGTGATCCGCGCCCTGGACGACCGCACGAGGCAGGCGACCGCGGCGGGGCTCCGCTCCCGCGGCGTCGTTCCGGGCCTGGCGCTGCGGGACGGCGCGCTGGTCGAGCGCGTCCCCCTCTACGGGACCGGCGACGCCATGTGCTGCCCGCACTCGCTGCTCCTGCGCCGGCTGGGCTGGGACGGGACGCAGCTGGTGGTCAGGGAGCGGCGGTTGGCGCCCCCCGACCACGTCTCCGCGCCGGGCCCGTGGGCGCTCGCGACCGGAGGGCTGGTGCTGCGCCCCACGCCCGCGCGGCCGCTGCGCGTACTCTTCGCGGGCGACTCGCTCTCGACCGGGCCCGCCGTGTACTTCGACCGCTGGGGGGAGGCGACCGGCGCGGTGGTGAGCACCCTCGACAACCGGGGCAGCAGCGGCCTCGTGCGTCCGGACTTCCTGGACTGGCCGCGCCGGCTGGCGGCCGACATCGCCGCCCACGACCCGCACGTGGTCGTCTTCATGGTGGGCGCCAACGACAACCAGGCCCTGGTGGTCGGGGGGGTGGCGCGCCGCTCGGGCGATCCGCTCTGGCAGGAGGAGTACCGACGCCGCGCGGCCGCGGTCATGCGCCTGGCGACGGCCGGAGGCCGGCTGCTGGTCTGGGTCGGGATGCCGCCGATGCGCCCCTCGCCCTACGGGCGCGCGATCGCGACCATCAACCGCGTCATCGCCGACGAGGCCCGCGTGCACCCGGGCGTCTTCTACGTGGACCCGGCCCTGTCGGTGGGGACCGGCGAGGGCAACTTCGCCGCCCTGCTGCCCGACCGCAGCGGACGGCAGGTCGCGATGCGCTCGCCGGACGGGATCCACCTCAGCTCGGCGGGAGCCGACCGGGTGTCGGCCCAGGTGGTCGGCGCGCTCGGAAAGCTCGTTCCGCTGCCGCGCGGGGCGCGCTGAGCGTGGTGGGCGAGTCGGCGAGCGACGTCGTCCGGCGGGCGGAGGAGGACGGGCTGCGCCTGGTGCGCTTCCTCTGGTGCGGGAACGACGGGACCATTCGCACCAAGGCCAGCGGGATCCACGGCCTGGAGGGGCGCATCGAGGCGGGGATCGGCCTCACGGTGGGCATGTCCGCCATGAACTCGCTGGACGGGCTGCAACCCGTCGAGGGGCTCGGCCCGGTGGGCGAGGTGCGCCTGGTGCCGGACCCGGCCACGTTCGTCGTGCTTCCGTACGCGCCGCGCACCGGCGCCATGCTCGCGTCCCAGCAGACGCTCGACGGCCGGGCCTGGGAGGTCTGCTCCCGCTCGTTCCTGGCCCGCATGGCGCAGCGGCTGGCCGACGAGCGCGGCGGCGTCCTGGAGGTGGCGTTCGAGAACGAGTTCTCGCTCGCGCGCGAGGAGGCGGACGGGCTGCGTCCGCTCGACCGCAGCCTCTGCTTCTCCACCATCGGGCTGACCGCGGCCCAGGCCTTCGCCGACGATCTGGTGGCCGCGCTGGATGAACAGGGGATCCGCGTGGAGCAGTACTACGCGGAGCAGGGGCCGGGCCAGCAGGAGGTCTCGGTCGGGCACCTGCCGGCGCTCCAGGCCGCCGACCGCCAGGTGCTGGTGCGCGAGGCGATCCGGGGCGTCGCCGCCAGTCACGGCCTGGTGGCCTCGCTCGCGCCGAAGCCCTGGCCCAGCGACGCCGGGAACGGGAACCACGTCCATTTCTCGCTCTGGGACCCGGCGTCGGGGCGCAACCGCTTCCACGATCCGTCGGGGCCGGGGGCGTTGTCGGCGGAGGCGCTCGCCGTCGTGGCCGGCGTCCTCGAGCACCTGCCGGGGCTGTGCGGGCTCACCGCGCCGAGTTTCAACTCCTACCGGCGCATCCAGCCCCGGGCCTGGGCGGGCGCCTTCAGGTGCTGGGGCATCGACAACCGGGAGGCGCCGCTTCGGGCGCCGTCCGGCTTCCGGGGCCGCGAGGAGGCGTCGGCCAACCTCGAGCTCAAGGCCTCTGACGCCTCGGCCAACCCCTACCTGGCGGTCGGCGGGCTGATCGCGGCCGCGCTCGACGGCCTGGAGCGGCGGCTGCGTCCCCCCCGCCCGGTCCAGGTCGACCCGGCTGACCTCCCGGAGGCGCGAGGGCCGCCCCCCCTGCCGCGCACGCAGGACGAGGCGCTCGACGCCCTGGAGGCGGACGGGGTGCTGATGGCTGCGCTGGGCGAGCCGCTCGCGCGCTCGTATCTCGCCGTCCGCCGCTCCGAATGGGCCGCCTATTCCGCCGGCGACGCGGGCTTCGAGCAGCGCGGCCACTTCTCCAAGTACTGACGCGTGCGGGGCCGTCTCGACGCGGCGGCGGCGGCGCTCCTTCCGGTGCTGGAGGACGTGCCGCTGGTGGACCACCATGCCCACGCGATGCCCCGGGCCGGCGCGCCGGCGCTCGCCGACCTTCGCGCCGGGCTCTGCGAGAGCCCCGACCCACGCCAGTGGGAGCACGTGCCGAACACGCTCCTCCACCGGCGGGCGATGCGGGAGCTCGCGACGCTCCTGGGCTGCGAGCCGACCGAGGCGGCGGTGGCGGCCCGGCGCGCGGAGGCGGCGCCGGACGATCACGCGGCCGCGCTGCTGCGCGCGGCGGGGATCGAGCGGCTCCTGATCGACGACGGCTTCCCCGAGCCCGGCCGGGGCCGCGGGGTCGAGGCGATGGGCCGCCTCGCCGGCTGCCCGGCGCATCGGGTGCTGCGGCTGGAGCGGGTGGCGGAGGAGGCCCTGCCCACCGCCCGCGGCCTGGGGGAGCTGCGCGAGCGGGTGCGCGTCGCGGTCGTCAGGGCGCGCGAGGCGGGCGCGGTCGCGCTCAAGACGATCGCCGCCTATCGCAGCGGGCTGGAGCTCGCGCCGCCCGACCGGGCCGCCGCCGCGGCGGCCCTGGCCAGCCGTCCGAGCCGTCTGGAGGACCGCGCGCTGGTGGAGCTCCTGCTCTGGGACGCGCTGGAGGCCAATGCCGCCGACCCGCTGCCGCTGCAGGTCCACGTGGGCTTCGGCGACCCCGACGTGCGCCTCGGGCGGGCGGGGCCGGCCGGGCTGGCCCCCCTCATGGAGCGCTTCCCCGACACCCCGGTGGTGCTGCTGCACTGCTACCCGTTCGTGCGCGAGGCGGGCTGGATGGCCTCCGTCTACGCGAACGTCCACCTCGACCTGTCGCTCGCGATCCCGCACGTCGCCCGCCCGGCGGAGCTCGTCCGCCAGGCGCTGGAGCTGGCGCCGCTCTCCAAGCTCCTCTACGGCTCGGACGCCGCCCGAGTGCCTGAGCTCTTCTACCTGGCCGCCCGCTGGTGGCGGGCGGCGCTGGCGGAGGTGCTCGCCGAGGCGCTTCCGTTCGAGGAGGCGGCCGAGGCCGGACGGTGGATCCTGCGCGAGAACGCCCTGCGGCTCTACGACCTCACGGGCGGACACGCGGAGGGATGAGCGGCGGCGTCCGGATGTCGGGGACCCGGACCCTGGGGCCGGCGGCGGGGTTCGCGACACGCCGGGTCCCGGGCTCGTAGTAGCGGATCGGGAAGGTGTTGAAGAGCAGGCGCCTCGCGCCGGCGACGACCAGCCGCCGCTGCGGGTCCGCCTCGCCCCTTCCGATGTCGAGCGGGCGGCCGTCCTGGTCGTAGAGGAGGACGTCGAGGAGGCGGCGGCCGTCGCGGCTGTAGGGATAGATGTTCCGCACGGGATTGCCGTCGAGCACGAGCCCGGACGGGGTGGGCGCCTCCGGGACCGGCGCGTAGGCGACCGGGCCGTAGGAGGGAGCGG
>JAWVEW010000089.1:0-7942 GCA_033856495.1 Miltoncostaeaceae bacterium
GGGGCGGAAGGCCTTCTCGGCCAGGCGCAGGAGCACCGCCGAGTCCTTGCCGCCCGAGAACAGGAGCACCGGCCGCTCGCACTCGCCGGCGGCCTCGCGCAGGATGTGGATCGCCTCCGCCTCGAGGCAGGCGAGGTCGTGCAGCCGGCGCGCCAGTCGGCTCACCCGGCGCGCGCCCCGACGAGGCTCAGCACGCTCTCCACGATCTGGCGCGCGCCCGGCAGCCGGGCGCTCTCGAGCCCCGGCGCCGAGGGAATGATGCCGTCGGCGGCAGCCACCCTCCGGATCGGCCGGCGCAGGTCGCCCCACGCCTCCTCCTGGACGCGGGCGGCGATCTCGGCCCCCACGCCGCCGGTGAGCGACCCCTCCTCGGCGGTGACCAGCGCGCCGCTGCGCGCGACGGACTCCAGCACCGGGGCGAGGTCCAGGGGCAGCAGCCGGCCCAGCGCCACCACCTCGCAGAAGGTCTCCTCCTCGACGATCAGCTCGGTCGCCGCCTCGAGCGCGATGGGCAGCATGCCGCCGTAGGTGACGATGGTCGCCGCCGACTCCTCGAAGTCGTTGCCGGAGAAGGTGAGGGCGGGGAAGGGGCGGGCGCTCTCGACGCAGCGCAGCCCGTCCAGGTAGCCGCCGGCCGGACGCCGGTTCGGCCGCCCGTACATCACCTTGTTCTCGATCAGGAAGACCGGCTCGTCGCTCTCGACCGCGTCGGCCATCATCGCCGCCAGGTCGTGGCACTCGCTGGCGGCGGCCACCGTGACGTTCGGCACGCCGAGCAGGAACTTCTCGAGCGACTGGCTGTGGGTCGGGCCGTAGCCGCGGCGGCCGCCCATCGGCGTCCGGACCACCAGCGGCAGCGTCACCTGCTCGTCGTACATCTCCCGGAACTTCGAGATGCCGTTCACGATCTGGTCGAAGCCGAGGGCGATGAAGTCCCCGAACATGATCTCCAGGATCGGCCGGTAGCCGCGCAGCGCCATCCCGGCCGCCACCCCGAAGAGCGACGCCTCGCTGATGGGGGTGGTGATGACCCGATCCGGCCAGCGCTCGCTGAGCCCGCGCGCGACGTTGAAGGCCCCGCCGTAGGGGTCGAGCACGTCCTCGCCCAGCAGGTAGACGTCGTCGCGGCGCTCGAAGATCCCGACGAGCGCCTCGTTGAGCACCTGGGCGCAGCGCCGGCCGCTCACCGGGCCACCATACCGTCCGGCCCCGCCGGCGGGCTGCTGCGGGCGGTCGCCACCACCCGCTCCAGCTCGGCCTCGCATCCCGCCTCGATGGCGGCGCGCTCTTCGTCGGCCATCCGCACCGCAGCGACCGTCAGCGGGTCGCGGACCCGGCGGGCCGCGATCTCGGCCGGGTCGCGGATCTCGTCGCCCTTGCTGTGGGGGCTGAACCGGTAGGTGTCCAGCACCAGCATGAACGGCGCCCCGCTCTCCCGGACGCGGTCCACCGCGCGCCCGCCCTCGCGGTGGATCTCCAGCACGTCGGTCGTGTCGAGCGCGGCGGTCGCGATGCCGAAGGCCTCCGCCCGCGCCGGGATCGAGCCCGAGACGGCGAGGCGGCTGGGCGTGGTCTGGGCGTAGTGGTTGTCCTCGACCACGAACAGCAGCGGCAGCCGCCAGAGCGAGGCCATGTTGAGGGACTCGTAGACCGTGCCCTGCCCCAGCGTGCCGTCGCCGAGGAACACGGTCGTGACCGCGCCCTCGCCGCGCGTCTTCTCGGCCAGCGCGATGCCGGTCGCCACGGGCAGGATGCTGCCCTGCACGCCGTTGCTGTAGAAGTTGGGCGCGCAGAGGTGCTGGCTGCCGCCCTTGCCGCTGCAGACGCCGCCCTCCCTGCCCATCACCTCCGACAGCAGGCCGACCTGGTCCCCCGTGAAGGCCAGGAAATGGCCGTGGCAGCGGTGGTTGCTGAAGATCACGTCGCGCGCCGGCTCCAGATGGTCGATCAGCCCGACCGCGTTCGCCTCCTGGCCGATGCAGGTGTGCGTCGTCCCCACCAGCTCGCCGGCCGAGAACATCGCCAGCAGCGTCTCCTCGAAGCGCCGGATCGCGTACATGCGCCGGTAGAGCTCCGGAAGGAGGTCGGCGCTCATGCCCGGCCTCCCCGGGCGGCGCCGGAGCCCGGGGGCGGCCAGACCGAGCCGGCGGAGACGATGGCGCGGTCGGGGACGTCCGCGGTGACCGCCGCGCCGTTGCCCACGATGCACCGCGACCCGATCCGGCAGCCGAGCGTTGCGGTGACCCCCATGCCGATCAGGGTCGCCTCGCCGACGGTCACGTCGCCGGCCAGGATGGCGCCCGGCGCCACGTGCGAGTAGTCGCCGATCCGGCAGTCGTGGGACACGATGGCGCCGGTGTTGATCAGCGCCCCGCGCCCGATGACGGCGCCGGAGGAGACGACGGCGCCCGGGAAGAGCTGGGCGCCCGGGGCCAGGGTCGCCGACGGGGCGACCATGGCGCCCCGGTCGACCAGGGTCGCGAGCTGGAGGCCGGCCCGCTCCAGGGCCTCGAAGATGTCGATCCTCACCTGGATCGCGCCGATGCCGCCGACCGCGTTGACGGCGAGCCGCACCCCGGCCTCGACCAGCGCCTCCAGCCGGTCGCGGCCGCCGACGACCGGCACGCCCAGCACGTCCTGGCCCGGCTCCAGCCGGTCGTCCACGACGCAGAGCGCCTCCAGCTCGTGCCGGGTGCGCATGGAGTCGATCAGGTCCCGCGCCAGGCCGCCGCCGCCGAAGATCACCACGCTGTTCGGCCGGATGCGCGCCAGCAGCGTCTCGTCGAGCCCGGCCGGGGCCGGACGGGCGGGGCCGACCAGCGCGAGGATGTCGCGCTCGGTGACGAAGCGGTCGGTGGGCAGCGTGGACAGGTCGATGCCGGCCGCGCGCGCCATCGCCTCCGCCTTGCGGGTCAGGCGGGGCCGCGCCCCGGCCCCGGCGCTGTCGGCGGCGGGCGCCCGCGCGGGGGAGGCCGAGGGCGGCGGGACCGCGTCGAACACCTCGCAGATCGGGTCGCCGGCGGTGATGCGGTCGTGGAGTGCGACGTGCACCTCGCCGACCCAGCCGTCGTGCTCTGACTCGACGGCCATCGTCGCCTTGCTGGTCTCCAGCACACAGACGACGTCGCCGCGCGCGACCGGCGCGGACGGGAGGACGTTGAGCTCGATCACCTCCGCCTCGGGCTCGTTGGTGTTCACGAGCGGGGCGACGATCCGGCCCACCAGCCGGGCGGTCGTGCTGACCCCCTCAGCGTCCGGCACGCCCGCTCGCCTCCGCCGCCGCGAGGCCCCCGTAGTGCTCGAGCGCCTCGTCGATGCGCGCGCCGAACTCGGCCTCCAGCGCCTCGTTGCGCTGCTCGCGGAAGGGGGCCAGGTCGCGCGTGCGCAGCGCCGGCGCATGCCCCTTGGCACCGAGCAGGTCGCGGATCTCCTCGAGCGCGGCCGCCGGCTCGGCGCACAGCCGCTCGTACCGCAGCGGCAGCACGTGGTCGGGGCCGAGCCGCCGCGCCGCATCCTCGATCGTCCGCTCCAGCAGCACCACCTGCGCCGCGACCTGCCGCCACGGCGGCTCGCCGTCGAGGTCCGCCAGCGGCCTCAGCGAGGCCCAGGCCTCGTAGGAGCCGCGCAGCCCGAGCCGCATCTTCATCAGCGAGAGCGCCGTGTCCCGCTGCTCGCGGCGGATCCAGACGTAGCAGGTGCCCGGCATGTGGCGCACCATGGCCTCGAGGTGCCACACGAGCAGCATCGGCTTGAAGGCGATGGGCGCCCCCTGGGCGTCCGCCATGTTGACGATCACCCGCCGCAGCGCCGGCCAGTCGATCGTCTCCTCGTGGCCCTCCGGCCGCTGGCTCAGGTCCGGGTAGCGGAGGTGGTGGTTCCAGAAGTAGCCGAACTCGTGCGGCTCCTGGATCCCCCGCGTCCGCCCGAAGCTGGAGTCGAAGGACGACTCGGCGTCGAGGCGCAGCTTCCGGGAGAGGCGGATGCCGGTCGCCGGCGCCCGCCAGAACGCCGCCACCAGGTTGTTGACGTAGCCGACCTCGAGCCCGCTCGCGACCAGCTGGTAGAGCAGCGTGGTGCCCGACCGCGGCGCGCCCACGACGTGGAGGGTCGGGAAGCGCTCCTCGAGGTCCTCGTAGCCGGCCTCCTCGTGGGGCGCCAGGACGGCGTTCAGGCGCTCGAGGAAGTCCTCCTCGCCGGCGTCCTTGGCGAACTGGCGGGAGAGCTCGGGGTCGGCACGTCGCTGGTACGGACGCATACAGCTCCAGGGTCGGGGTCGGAGCGGTCCCGCGCGAGCGGGCCCGGGGCGGGCACCGGCACGGCGCGCGGACTCTAGTGAACCGTCTTGCCGAGGGGCGCATCGGGTAGGGTGCCCGGCGCGACGGGCGCCTGTCGACCTCACACCACCGAGCGGGGCGGCGACGAATCGATGACGAGCATCTCCGGCGGGTTCACAGCGTGGTTCACCGGCCTTCCCTCCGCCGGCAAGACGACCGTCTCCGGGCTCGTGGCCAGCGAGCTGGCGCGGCGCGGGACGCTGGTCGAGCACCTCGACGGCGACGTCGTGCGGGCCATGCTCTCCAGGGGGCTGGGGTTCTCGAAGGAGGACCGGGACACCAACGTCGAGCGCATCGGCTGGGTCGCCTCCCGGCTCACGCGCGCCGGCGCCGCCGTGCTGGTGTCGGCGATCTCGCCCTACGAGGCGGTGCGCGCCCGGGTGCGGTCGATGGTGGAGGAGCACGGCGTCTTCCTGGAGATCTTCGTCGACGCGCCGGTCGAGACCTGCATCGAGCGCGACCCCAAGGGCCTCTACGCGCGCGCCCTGGCGGGCGAGCTCAGCCACTTCACCGGGGTCAGCGACCCCTACGAGCAGCCGCGGACGCCGGAGCTCGTGCTGCGCACTGACCGCGAGCGCCCCGAGGACAGCGCCCGGCGCGTGCTGCGCGAGCTCGAGGCCCGGGGGCTGGCGAGCGGCCACACCCAGGCCGCGCTGCGCCTCGTCCCCGACTGACGGGGTCGCGCGCCCGGCAAGCGTGGAATATACGCTCGCCTCGGCCCCGCCCGGTCGAGCGAACGCGAGACGAATGGCCGAGGACGAGAAGGAACGCCGTGACCGCGAGCTGATGGAGCTCGTGAGCGAGCTGCGAGTCGCGCTCCCCGGTGTTCAGGTGCTCTTCTCCTTCCTCCTGATCGTGCCGTTCAACCAGCGCTGGGGGCGCACGACCCAGTTCGACCACGCCGTCTACCTGGCGACGTTGCTGCTCGCCGCCGCGGCGTCCACGCTGCTGATCTCGCCGTCCGCCCAGCATCGGCTGCTCTTCCGGCGCCGCTACGAGGAGCGAATGCTCCTCACCGCCAACCGCATCGCCATCGCCGGCATCGGCTGCCTGGGGCTGGCCATGATCGGCGCGGTGCTGCTGGTGACGCACGTGCTCTTCGGCCTGCTGCCGGCCGCGGTCACGGCGTCCTGCGCCGGCCTCGTGATCGGCTGGGCGTGGTACCTGCTGCCGCTGCGCAACCGCGACGCCGACGCCGAATAGTTTTCCGGGCGGCGGCGGCAGCAACCCCCGTCCTTTTTTCGCCCGGTGCCGCCCGATGGCGCGCCTCCGGGCCGTGCGGACTCGCTCCGTTCGCCCTCGTCGCTGCCGCCGGCCACGCGTCACGAGCATGGCACCGGCCTCGGACGCCGCCCGGGCGCAGCCGCCGCCCCCTCCGCCGTTCCGGGGTCGTGGGAGGCCCCGCTAAGATCGTGGCCACGATGAGCGGGCGCTCCGCCCCCATGCCGCGCTGGGCTCAGATCTTCCTGATCCCGGCCGCCCTGGTCGTGGTCTACATCCTGGGCCACACGATCGGGCACGTGCTCTTCGTGTTCGTGGTGTCGGTGGTCGTCGCGCTGCTGCTCAACCCGATCGTCCGGGTCCTGCGGCGGGCGCACATCCCGCGCGGGCTCGCCGTCCTGCTCGTCTACCTCTCGCTGCTGGCCGCCGTCGCGGGCGGCGTCTTCCTGGTCATCAACCCGGTGCGCAGCCAGGTCGAGGACATCCAGCAGAACCTGCCCATCTACACCGACAAGGCCCAGCGGGAGGTCCAGAACCTCCAGGCCTTCCTCAACCGCCACGGCATCGACGTCAACCTGCAGCAGCAGACCGACAAGGCGCTGCAGGCCCTGCGCGAGCGCGCCTCCGAGGCCGCGAGCAACATCGTCACGTACAGCCTCGACTTCCTGAACGCGCTCATCACGTTCGTCATCATCATGGTCGCGTCGATCTACATGCTGCTCGACGCGCCGCGGATCGCCCGCTTCGCGCAACGGCTCGGCGGGCCCGGCGCGCCCGCCTTCCTGAGACGTACGGAGCGAACGCTCAAGGAGTACGTGAAGGCGCAGCTGCTCGTGTCGCTCATCATCGCGGTGAGCGCGGGGGCGCTGCTGTGGATCTACGGCGTCACCGGGGTCTTCCCGCTGGGGGCCGACTACGCGGCGGCCTTCGCGGCCTGGGTGTTCGTGATGGAGTTCGTGCCCTACGTGGGGCCGCTGCTGGGCGCCGTGCCGCCGGTCCTGCTGGCCCTCTTCACCTCGCCCATCACGGCCCTGTGGGTGGCGCTGGGCTTCCTGGCGATCCACCAGTTCGAGGGCCACGTCGTGGTGCCGAACATCATGGGCAGCGCCGTCGGCGTCCATCCGCTGGTGGTCATCTTCGGGCTCCTCATCGGCGAGCAGCTCTACGGGCTCGCCGGCATCCTGCTGGCCGTGCCGATGGTGGTGATCCTCAAGGAGGCCGTCCTCTACGCGGCCGACCACCTCGGCGTGGCGCGGCGCGGCAGGGCCGCACCGCCGGCGCCCGCGCCCGAGGAGCCCCCACCCGAGCGCGAGCCGCCCACGAGGGTCGTCGACGCCCCGACGCTGCGCCCGGGCGAGCTCTCCTGAGGAACGACGGTCTCCCCCTCGTGACGCCGTGAGCGACGGCGAGCCGCTTCTGGCGGCGCGCGGCGTCACCAAGCGCTACCGCCGGCTGACGGTCCTGCAGGGCGTGGACCTCGACCTGGCGGCGGGCGAGGCGGTGGCGCTGCTCGGGCCGAACGGGGCGGGAAAGACCACGCTGCTGTCGATCCTCGCGGGCGTGGGCCCGCCCACCGCGGGGACGGTCTCCTGGCGGGGGCCGGCGCGTGCGCGGGTCGGCTGGGTGCCCCAGCGGCCGGCGCTCTACCAGCGGCTGACGGCCAGGGAGAACCTGCGCCTGTTCGGCGCCCTGGAGGGCGCCGAGGATCCCGCCGCGGTGGCCGAGCGGCTGCTCGAGCGGGCGGACCTGGTCCGGTTCGCCGACCGGCCCGCGGCCGCCCTCTCCACCGGCACCATGCAGCGGCTCAACCTCGCGATCGCGCTCGCCGGCGAGCCGGTCGCCCTGCTGCTGGACGAGCCCTCCGGCACCCTCGACCCGGTGCAGCGCCACCGCCTGTGGTCCTGGCTCGAGGAGCTGCGGGAGGCGGATCGGCTGGCGGTCCTCTTCTCCACCCAGTCGGTGGAGGAGGCGGCCCGGCACGCGCGCCGGCTGGTCGTGCTGGCGGGGGGAGCGGTCGTCTTCGACGGCAGCGTCGCGGAGATGGTCGCCGCGCACGCCGACGCCGGCGCACCCACGGCCGAGGCGGCCGAGGCCGCCTTCCTCAACCTGGTCGGGGCGTCGGCGTGAACGCCCAGCGCCTCCTCGGCAAGGACCTGCGGCTGCTGCGGCGCGCCCCGATCCTGCTCATCGTGCTGGTGGGCTACCCGGTGCTGGTCGCGACGCTCGTGACGCTCGCCCTGCAGGGCGGCGAGCGCAAGCCCAGCGTCGCGTTCGTGAACCTCGACCAGTCCGGGCGGACGGTGCGCGTGGGCGACCGCTTCTTCTCGGTCGACGACTACGTGAAGCGGCTCGCCGAGGAGGTGAACCTCAAGCGCCTCGACGCCAGG
>JAWVEW010000090.1:0-2853 GCA_033856495.1 Miltoncostaeaceae bacterium
CGGCCAGCGCCGCGATCGTGGCCTGCTTGACGTGCGGGTTCTCCTCGAAGCGGAAGTCCTCGAGGCGCTTCACGATCGGGAAGCGCGCGTCGATGAGCCGCCGCCGCTCCCGGCGCTCGGCGCGCTCTTGCACCTCGGCCTCAAGGAGCGCCGCCAGGTAGGCGAGCGGGCTCTGGCCCTCGCGCGCGGCTTCGGCGTGGAGCGTGCGAAAGCGCGCGCGCACGGTGGGCAGGTGAAGCTCGCGTGCGTGCGCCTCCACCAAGGTCTCGAGCGCCTGCTGGCGCGCCTGCGTGCTCACGGCGCGCTCCGAAGCTCGTCGTAGCCACTGAGCGTCGGCTCGGGCCGGGCGTGGGCGGCAAGGCGCGGCTCCAGATCCGCAAGCGGCGGCGCCGGCTGGCGCTCGCGGCGGCGGGCAAGCAGCGCCACCGCCCGGCCGTCGAAGGCTCCCGCCGCCAGTGCCCCGCGCACCGCCAGGGCCACCCGCTCGGCGCCCTCCTCGCGCGCCAGGATGAGCACGTCGACCATCTGGCGGGCGGCCTCGGAGCGGCCGTAGCGGGCCTCGATGCCGCACCAGAGCTCGTCGAACTCATCTGGCCAGGCCCCCCGCTCGCGCTCCTGGGCCAGGGGCAGCGATCCCTGAAGCGCGCCCGGCTTTCTCGCGAGCAGCTCCAGGTAGTGATCCAGGCGCGCCGCCACGCAGAAGCGCCCCTGAAGGCGCGGATGGCGGGCGACCTCCCGCCCCTGGTGCATCAGCACGATCTCGCTCGCCCCCACCCGGGCTGCCACCCGCAGCCCCACGAGCGCCACCGGCACCGAGTAGCGGTTCTGCTTGATCGTGACGAGCGCCTTGGTGTCGACGCGGGGCAGAAGGTGCTCGTCGCTGTCGAAGGGCTCGCCCGGCAGCGGGCGCAGGAGCGCAATCTCGCGCCCGAACGCCGCGCCCACCGTCTCGTGGCGCCCCGAGATGGTGCGCGAAAGGTCGGCCAGCGCCGCCTCGTGGAGCAGCCCGTTGAGCTCCGCGAGCGATGAGACGCGGGGCACGGGCACAAGGTGGCGGCGGCGGAAGCGCCCCACCTCGCCCTCGACGCCGCCCTTCTCGTGCGCGCCCTCGGGGCCCGGGTGGGTGAAGGCCGACTCGTAGAGGTAGTGCGAGCGCAGGGCGATGAAGCGGTCCTGCTCGAGCCGTCGGCGCCCGCGCAGCATCTTCTTCACGGCGGCGCGCAGGTTGTCGTAGCGGATGAGCACGAAGCTTCCGCCGAAGAAGCCGAAGGCGTTCACGTGGCCCTCGAGGAACGCCTGCTGAGTCTGGCGCTCGAAGGCCATCGCGAAGCTCGCCCCCGAGTGGCAGGCGCGCATCAGGAATATCCCCAGCTCGATGCGGGCGCCGGCGATCTCGGCCTCGGCCTCGCCCCAGTCGACCTCCGCCTCCTGGCCGGGCTCGTGCACCTGGGGCACGTAGGCCTCATCCGCCATCCCGAGCGCCCGCCGGCGCGCTCGCACGTAACGGCGCACCTGGCGCTCGGAGACCTCGGCGCCGTACTCGTCGAGAAGGCGCTGGAAGATCCGGCGCGCGCTGTGGCGCTGCTTTACCGGCGCCTGAAGATCAGCCTCGAGCCAGGCGTCGATCGTCGCCCGGTGCGGGCCGAGCTGGGGCGCCGGGCGGCCCTCGGGCGTCTTACGCGGCGGCGGCAACGCCTGGGCGATCGCCTGGCGCACGGTGCGCCGGTGGACGGCGAAGCGCACGCTGAGGGCGCGGACGGACAGGCCCTCGTGCTCGTGGGCCCTGCGGATCTGCTCGTAAAGCTCCACCCTCGATCCCATCCTCTCTGCGACCCCCGGCTCGAGCCTCGTGAGGCTCGAGCGCTCGGGTCGCGATCGGACGGAGGTGGGGCCAAATCAAGCGTCCGCAGTGGGGCCAAATCAGATGTCCACACCCACGCGCCACCGCTGCGGCGAGGTCGGGGTCTTCTGGCGTCGGCTCGCGAGCTGGCAGCGGGCCGGCCCGGTCCAGGCTGACGGTGTGCCGCTCCGCCCGCAGGACGTCGAGGGCCCGGTTCACCACGATGCGATGCAGCCAGGCAGCGAAGGGCCGGCGGCCGTCGTAGCGCTCGAGCGCCCGAAAGGCCCGCTCGAAGGCGTCCTGTGCGACGTCCTCCGCGGTCTCGCGGCTCCCCGTGACGCCGTACGCGATCTTCCAGGCCTGACGCCAGTGGCGCGCCACAAGCTCCTCCGCCGCCGCGCGCGAGCCCCGGCGGGCGTCCGCCACAAGCCCCACCTCATCCCGCACCAGTGACGGTCATGGCAGGTCAACGGTTGGCGAGGCCATTTTGTTCCCGAGGCGGAGGGCGCCTGGTGGTAGTGACACCCGGCAAGGTCCTGGCGAAGGGCGCTCTCGGACTTCTGGCGGCGTTGCGCATCGACGCCATCCCGTCATCGGGCGGCTTCGGCTCGGCGAGTCGAGCCGCATGCTCCATGGATGATCGTGGCCCGGACGGTGGACATGAGGCCGGGCACCCGACACCGCCCCCAGCATGATCGCGGCCCTGAAGGTCGTGCTGGCGACGGCCCAATGGGGATGGGCGCATCCGCCACAATCCGGCGGCCGGTCTGCGCGTGGCCGCCCCGCCGCGGGCGAGGGAACGGCCCCCCTGCTCGAGCCGGAGGAGATCGAGCGGCTCTACGGCAGGTGCCCGAGCAGCGCCGCCTCGTCGTGCGGCGGCTTCTTCAGCCGGCGCCGGCGAACAGCACAAAGGCGGCGCACTTGCCAGGCCGCGACACCGACAGTCGCGCGTCGCTCTTCGGGCCGTACGAGAGCACGACCCTGACTGGGCCGTTGTCGGCGGGGCGCAGCGG
>JAWVEW010000091.1:0-9407 GCA_033856495.1 Miltoncostaeaceae bacterium
CGGGGCCTCCGCGGCGTCCGCCGCCGCCAGCCCGACCGCCAGCGCGTCGCGCGAGCGCAGCATGGCGATGAGCTCCTCGCGCCCGGGGCTCATGCGAACCGGTCCACCACGCCGTCGGCGATCTCGAGGAGCGCGTCGGGGTCCGCGCCGTCGAGCGGGCCGTCGATGGCGGCCCGGGCCGCGGCCACGAAGGCGAGGGCGCGCTCGCGCGCCAGCGCGACGCCGCGGTGAGCGGCCAGCCGGTCGCAGAGCGCCTCGACGCAGGGCCCGTCCCCGCGGGCCTCCGCCAGGTGTCGCGCGAGCTCCGGCTCCTGGCGCAGCGCCAGGATCACCGGCAGCGTCATCGTCCCCTCCCGGAGGTCGCTGCCTCGGCGCTTGCCGGTGGCGGCGGGGGCGCCGGCGAGGTCCAGGATGTCGTCGAAGATCTGGAAGGCGATGCCGACGCACTCGCCGAAGGCCGCCAGCCGCTCCTGCGCCTCCTCCCCCGCCCCGCCCACGAGCGCGCCCAGCCGGCAGGCGACCGCGAACAGCGCCGCGGTCTTGCGCCGGCAGCGCTCGAGGTAGGCCTCCTCGCTCAGGTCGAGCTTGTCGACGGCGCACTGCTGGTCGATCTCGCCCAGCGAGAGGTCGAGCGCAGCCTCCGCCAGCGCCTGCACCGCGCGGGCCGAGCGGCTGCGGGTGAGCTCGGCGAAGGCGCGCGCGAACAGGAAGTCCCCCACCCGCACGGCGGCGTCGGCGCCCAGCGCGCGCGCAACCGTCGGCCGGCCGCGGCGCAGGGTGGCGCCGTCGATCAGGTCGTCGTGCACCAGCGTCGCCATGTGGACCAGCTCCACCGCCGCCGCCGCCGAGACCAGCCCCTCGTGCGCGCCGGGCCGGCGGGGGGCGGCGCAGAAGACCAGCAGCGGGCGCACGCGCTTGCCGCCGGCGGCGAGCGTCTCGGCCGCGGGGTCGGAGATGTCGGCGCCGTAGCCGGCGACCGCCTGCGCGAGGCGCGCCTCGCAGGCGCCCAGCAGCGGCGCCAGCGGCCGGACGAACGCGGGGGACGAGGCGGCGGTGGCTATCGGCCCACGCGCCCGTGGTGGAGCGCCACGATGCCGCCGGCGAAGCGCCGCCAGCGCACCTCGCCGAGCCCCGCCGCGGCCATCCGTGCGGCGAGCCCGGCCGGGTCGGGGAAGCGCCTGACCGAGGCCGGCAGGTAGGAGTAGGCGGCGCGGTCGCGGGCGACCAGGGCGCCGAGCCGCGGCACCAGGCGGTCGAACCACAGCTCGTAGAACGGGCGCAGCCGCGCCGGCGTCGTGATCTCCAGCACCACGACGCGCCCGCCGGGCCGCACCACCCGCGCCATCTCCCGCAGGCCGGCGTCCAGGTCGGCCAGGTTGCGCGCCCCGAACGCCACCGTGGCGGCGTCGAAGCTGTCGTCGGGGAACGGCAGTGCCAGCGCGTCGGCCAGCTCGAAGCGCGCCGGCGCCCCGCGGGCGGCGGCCTTCGCCCGGGCGCGCTCCAGCATCGCCTCCGCGAAATCGGCCCCGACCACCTCGCCGCCCGGCTTCACGCGCGCGGCGAGCGCCAGCGCCAGGTCCCCGGTGCCGGTGCAGAGATCGAGCGCCCGCGCGCCTGCGCCCAGGTCGGCGGCGTCGGCCGCCGCCGCACGCCAGGTGCGGTCGAGGCCGCCGGTCATCAGCCGGTTCAGCAGGTCGTAGCGGGGCGCGATCCGGTTGAACATCGCCCGCACCTCGCCGGCGGGGAGCCGCCCCCCCTCGCCGGGCCGGCCCGTCGCCTCGGCCGCGGCCGCCGCGCCGACCGTCACGCGCGCGCCTCGACGGCCGGCGCGTCCGCTCCCCAGCGCCGCAGCAGCGCGTGCGGCACGCCGAGCTGGTCGAGCGCCTTGCCGACCACGAAGTCCACCATCTCGTCCACGCTGCGCGGATGGCCGTAGAAACCGGGCATCGCCGGCAGCACGGTGGCCCCGGCCCGCCGGGCGGCCAGCATGTTCTCCAGGTGCACCAGGCTGAGCGGGGTCTCCCGTGGGATCAGCACGAGGCGCCGGCCCTCCTTCAGCATCACGTCGGCGCAGCGGTGGATGAGGTTGGTGCCGGTGCCGTGGGCGATCGCGGCCAGCGTGGACATGGAGCAGGGGGCGACGAGCGCCCCCGGCGAGAGCGAGGAGCCCGACGCGAAGGCGGAGGTCAGGTCGTGGCGGTCCAGCAGCTCCACGCTGCCCGGCTCCTCCGCGTAGCGGGCGACCATCCGCCCCACCACCTCCGCCGGGGAGAGGTCGGGTCGCACGCCGAGCTCGAGCACCTCGTGGGAGATCACCTGCACGCCGGCCTCCGACGCGCAGAGGCCCACCTCGCAGCCCGCGGCCGTCAGCGCGCGCAGCGCGTGCGCCGCGTAGATGGCACCGCTCGCGCCCGTGACCCCCAGGAAGATCCGCATTCGCCCCCGGTGCTCGACGCTTCCGATGCTAGCCCGGCCCGCGCGGCGCGGGGACCTCAGGGCGGGTCACTTGTACTTGGTGCCCAGCCCGGTGAGCAGGGTGGCCAGCTCGTCGTACTGCTGCGGCGTGAAGTTGGTGAAGGGCGGCATGATCGACCCCGGCGACTTGCACGTCGGGCACTTGAGGTGGGCGATCTCCCAGGCCGCGTCGTGACCCGGCTTGCTGCCCTCGTTGGTGAGGTTCGGGCCCGGCCCCGCCGCCCCCGAGCCCTTGATCATGTGGCAGTTCGTGCAGCCGTTCGCCAGGAAGGTGTTGAGACCCGCCTTCGCCTTCGCGTCTAGGTTGGTGAGCGGGATCGTCCCGCCGCCGGCGATCCCCTCCGGCGCGGTCGCCCCGAGATAGGTCAGCCAGCACAGCATGACCGTTACCAGGATCCCCGCGGCCAGGGCGATGGGCCGCCGCTGGATGCGCCGCTCCTGGCCGCGGTCGATGAACGGCGTCGCGAAGAGCAGCACCATCAGGATGTTCGGGATGATGAACGTGCCCATGATGACCGGCATGAGCGCGTTCTGGTTCTTGAAGATGCGCAGCAGCTCGAAGAGGAAGTAGAAGTACCACTCCGGCCGCGGCACGTAGGTGGTGGTGGTGGGGTCCACCGGCGGCCCCTGGCCGAACGGGAACGCCACGGCGAACACGATCACCAGCCCGATGAAGCAGCTGGCGACCAGGATGTCCTTGAAGACCGCGTACGGGAAGAAGGGCTTCCCGCCCGCCTTGGCGGTGGCGTAGTCCTGCTTGTACGCCTCCTGCTGGGCGCGGTTCACCCGGCGCCCTCGGGCCCCGCGGCCCGCAGCGGGTCGGGCTCGGTGGCCGGCACCGGCGTCCGGCCGTAGGGCGGCCGCTCACGGGCGGCGCGCCGGCGCTCGTCCTCCTCCCGGACCACCTTCGCCCTCCGCTGCGCCCAGGGCGGCTCCGCGATGCCGAGCTTGGTCACCAGGAACAGGTGGAGCCCGATGAAGGTGGCGATGCCCCCGGGTATCACGAGCATGTGGATCGAGTAGAAGCGCGACAGCGTCTCGGTGCCGAACTCCGGCCCCGCCCGCAGGATGTCGCCGATGTAGGGGCCGAGGATGGGGGCGCTGGAGGTGATGTTCACCGCCACCACGGTGGCCCAGTAGGCCTTCTGGTCCCACACCAGCAGGTAGCCGGTGAGGCCCATGAACATCGTCAGGACCAGCAGCATCGCACCCGTCAGCCAGGTCAGCTCGCGCGGGTACTTGTAGGCGCCGAAGAAGAACACGCGCGCCATGTGCAGGAAGACCACGACGATCATCGCGCTGGCGCCCCAGCGGTGCATGCTGCGCACCACCGAGCCCCAGGTGACGTCGTTGGTGATGTGGCTGATGGCCTGATAGGCGCTCGCCGGGTCCGGCTTGTAGTACATGGCGAGGACGATGCCGGTGATCGCCTGCATGCCGAAGAGCGCCATGGCGGCGAAGCCGAGCGTCTGGAACCAGCTGGTGCCCTTGGGGATGTTGCGGAAGAGGAACCAGCGCAGCCCCGTGAGCGCCCCGGCGCGCTCCTCCACGTAGCCGGCGACGTCGTCGGCGACCTTGATGACCGGGTTCTTCGGCCCGATGTCCCTGGTCGTGGTCATGAGGTTCCTCGCGCCACGCCGGTCAGTAGATGTAGAGGTTGGAGAGGATGCCGTCCACCGGCTCGCCGGGGCCGTGGAGCGGGTACGGCCGCTCCTTGTTGTCGATCGAGTAGGCCTTGCCCACGAGCACGTGGTGGTCCGGCTGCGCGTCCTTGTAGGCGACCCGGTTGCCCTTCGCGTCCACGATCTTCACGTCGAGGCGGTCGAGCGGCCGCGGCGGCGGACCGCCGGTCACGAGGCCGCGCGAGTCGTAGGTGCCGCCGTGGCACGGGCAGGAGAAGCCGTCGGCCCCGGGTGCGTAGGCAACCGGGCAGCCGAGGTGCGCGCAGCGGTTCCAGATCGGGATCAGCTCGTCGTCCTTGTTGCGCATGAAGATGCGCCGGTTGGCCTCGGGGTCGGGCCCCTGGACTGCGAGCGAGGTGGTCTTGCCGGTCGGGAACTTGCTCAGCGGGCCCACGTCGACCCATCGCCACTCCTCGCCCTTCAGCGTGGGCGCCACGGCGAAGCCGATCACCGGCACCAGGATGGCCGCGGTCATCACGCCGCCGCCCACGATGACGAGGTTGGTGAGGAACTGGGTCCGGGTGATGAACTCCGGGTCCGAATGCGGGTCCGGCGGCGGCGGCTCGTAGGCCTGGGGGCCGCTGTAGCCCTCGCCCGATCCGCCGTTGCCTGGAGCTTCGGACACTCGGTTGACCTCCCTGCCGTCTCGCGGCTCGTCGCAGACCTCGCGCGTCGCCATTCAACCCGACGGGATGCCTGGAATCAACGCGAGTCCGGCGGGCCGGATGTCCCTCGCGACGCCGCTTTGTGGGCGGTCCAAAGTCCGCCCGGGAAGCGCGGTCAGCCCGTTTCGACCGCCGCCGCCGGCGGGCAGGACGGGACCGTCGGCGCGAGAGGAGGATCGGGATGGTGAAGCTGGGATACGCGCTCTCGAGCGAGGAGCACCCGCCGCGCGAGCTCGTGCGCCAGGCCCGGCGGGCCGAGGAGGCGGGGTTCCCCTTCGCCCTCATCTCCGATCACTTCCACCCCTGGATCGGGCGCCAGGGGCACTCGCCCATGGTCTGGGCGGTGATCGGCGCCATCGCCCAGGCGACCGAGCGCCTGCGGCTGGGCACCGGGGTCACCTGCCCCACGATACGGACCCATCCCGCGATCGTCGCCCACGCGGCGGCCACCGCGGCCGCCCTCATGCCGGGCCGCTTCTTCCTGGGCGTCGGGACCGGCGAGAACCTGAACGAGCACGTCATCGGCGCCCGCTGGCCGGCGCCCGACGAGCGGCTCGACATGCTGGAGGAGGCGATCGAGGTCATCCGGCTGCTGTGGCAGGGCGGCGTCCAGACCCACCGCGGCCGGCACTACACGGTCGACCGGGCGCGCCTCTACACGCTGCCCGACGAGCCGCCGCCGCTGCTCGTGGCCGCCTCGGCGCCGGTCGCCGCCGAGCTCGCCGGACGGGTCGGCGACGGGCTCGTCAGCACCGCGCCAAAGGCCGACCTGGTGGAGCGCTTCGAGACGGCCGGGGGCGAGGGGCCGCGGATCGGCCAGCTCACCGTCTGCTGGGCCGAGACCGAGGAGGAGGCCCGCCGGACGGCCCTCGAATGGTGGCCGAACGCGGCGCTGAAGGGCGATCTCGGCCAGGAGCTGCCGACCCCGGAGAACTTCGAGCAGGCCGCCGCCAACGTTCGCGAGGAGGACGTCGCCGGGCTTGTCGTCTGCGGCCCCGACCCCGAGCGCCACCTGGAGGCGATCCGCGCCTTCGACGAGGCCGGCTTCGACCACGTTTACGTCCATCAGGTCGGCCCGGACCAGGACGGCTTCTTCCGCTTCTACGAGCGCGAGGTGCTGCCGCGCGTGAGGGACGCCGCGCTCAGCGCGACCGGCTGATCAGGGCGCGAACGGAGCCGGGTCCGTCCGCGGGGTCCGCCCCAGCACCAGGTCCCGGACCAGCTCCCCCGTCGCCGGCGCGAGCAGCACGCCGTTGCGGAAGTGGCCGACCGCCGCGATCACGCCCTCGGCCGCCCGGCCGATGACGGGCAGCGGGCGCGGCGTCGCCGGGCGAAGGCCCGCCCAGGCGTCCTCGCGGGCGCCGAGGCCGGGCACCTGGCGGCGCGCCCAGGCCTCCAGGCGGTCGAGCGTCGCCGGCTCCGTCGCGGCATCGAAGCCGACGTCCTCCAGCGTCGTCCCGACCAGCACCCGCCCGTCGTCCCGCGGCACCACGATGCCCTCGCCGTCCGCCTGCCGCAGCACCGGCGGCGGCGCCGGGCACCCGAAGCGCATCATCTGGCCTCGCCGCGGGACCACGGGGAGCGACAGCCCGACGGCCGCCAGCAGCGGCGTCGCCCACGCACCCGCGGCGATCACGACGGCGTCGGCGCCGCGGCGCAGCTCCTCGAGGTCCTCCACCTCCACCCGCCGCGCCTCGAGCGGGATCCGCGCCTGCTGCCCGCTGCCGCGCAGGAGCGCCGGGGCGGCGAGGCTCGCGCGCAGCACCGCCACCTCCGGCAGCAGCGCCGCCGGCGCGCCGAGCCACTGCGCCGGCACGCAGGCGAGGCCCCGCTCCTCCCGCCACGCGATCAGGTCCGGGTCCTCGCCGAGGACCAGCATCCCGACCTGACGCAGCGCCAGCTCGGGGTGGCGCACCCCGATCCGCGGCCACAGCTCCATGCTGCGCGCGGCCAGGTCGTGGAAGGGCTGGGGCAGCAGGTGGGGGTGGCCGGGCGAGAGGATGCCGGCCGAGGCCCAGGATGCGGCCGCCGCGCCGGCGCCCGGGTCGAGCACCGTCACCCGCGCGCCCGCGTCGGCCAACGCCCGGGCGCAGGCCGCGCCGACGATGCCGGCGCCGACGACGACGACGCGCGGGCCGCTCAGCTCAGCGGGGGGATTCCGTACTCCGGCCAGCGCGAGTCGACCATCGCGCGCACCTCGTCGCTCATCCGCATCTCGTCGGGCCAGGGCCGGACGACGCCCTCGCCGGGCCACTTGCGGGTTGCGTCGAAGCCCACCTTGGAGCCGTAGGCGAAGTAGGGGGCGGCGTGGTCCAGCGCGTCCACCGGCCCCTCGGTGACCAGCATGTCCCGGCCCACGTCCACGTTGGAGAAGGCCTGGAAGGCGACCTCCGAGACGTCGTGGACGTTCACGTCCTCGTCCACCACGATCACGCAGCGGGTGAGCGAGAGCAGCCCCAGCCCCCAGATCGCGTTCATCAGCTTCTTGGCGTGCCCGGGATAGCGCTTGCGCAGCGAGACGATGGCGCAGTTGTGGAAGATCCCCTCCAGCGGCAGGTTGAGGTCCAGCAGGTCGGGCAGCGTCATCCGGATCAGCGGCAGGAAGAGCCGCTCCGTCGCCTTGCCGAGGAAGAAGTCCTCCATCGGCGGGCGCCCGACCACGGTCGTCGCATAGACCGCGTCGCGGCGCATGGACATGCCCGTGAGGTGGAAGGCGGGGTAGTCGTCGACCGGCGTGTAGAAGCCGGTGTGGTCCCCGAACGGCCCCTCGGGACGCAGGTCGTTGGCGTCGACGTAGCCCTCGAGCACCACCTCCGCGTTCGCCGGGACCTCGAGGTCCACGGTGCGGCAGCGGACCATCTCGACGCTGCGCCCGCGCAGGAAGCCGGCGAACACCATCTCGTCGAGGTGCGGCGGCAGGGGCGCGGTGGCGCTGTAGGTGGTGGCGGGGTCGGTGCCGATCGCCACCGCCACCTCCACCCGCCCCTGGGAGTCGCGCAGGTGGGCGGCGCCGTCCTTGTGGATCTGCCAGTGCATGAGCGCCGTGCGCCGGTCGAGCTTCTGGATCCGGTACATCCCGCAGTTGCGCACGCCGGTGCGGGGGTCGCGGCTGAAGACCAGCGGCAGCGTCACGAAGGGGCCGCCGTCCCGCGGCCAGCAGGTGAGGATCGGCAGCCGGTCGAGGTCGGGCTCGTCGAGCCGGACCTCCTGGCAGGGCCCGTCGCCGCGGACCCTCGGCATGAAGGAGGCGAGCTCGCGCAGCTTGCCGAGCGCCCGCACCTTGGCGGCGAGCCCCTGCGGGGGCTGAAGGTCGAGCAGGTTCTCGATCCGGGCGCCCAGCGCGTCGAGGCTGTCGGTGCCGAGCGCCATGCAGATCCGGCGCTCGCTGCCGAACTGGTTGATCAGCACCGGGTGGCTGCTGCCCTTCACGTCGCTGAAGAGCAGGGCCGGGCCGAAGCGCTTGCAGACGCGGTCGGTGATCTCGGTGATCTCGAGGTGCGGGTCCACCTGCGTGCGCACCTCGACCAGCTCCCCCGCGCGGCGGAGCGACCCCAGCCAGTCGCGCAGGTCGCGGCTCACGACCGCACCGCCTCCGGCTGCAGCGCCGCCTCGAGCGCCGCCGAGCCCGGGAGCTCGCCGGCCAGCGCTCGCAGCGGCTCGACGTCGGCGTCGCGGCGGAGGCTGAGCTTCGCGACCCCGAAGCGCAGGGGCAGATCGTCGTCTCCGGGGCCGCCACGACGGTGCACGATCGCTGCCGCCGTGGTCAGCCAGAGCGGCGCGAGCCCGTCGCGCCGTCCCCGTGCCACCAGGCCCGGCCCGAGCGCGATCAGGTCCGCGAGCGCCTCGATCACGTACAGGTCGCCGGCCGCGGCCACGCGCACCAGGCCCTGGGCGTAGCAGTAGTCGCCCGCCAGCACCTGGCGCCCGCGCCCCTCCAGGCGCAGGTGCCTGGGCCTGCCGTGGTGGAGGAGGAAGCCCTCGAGGATCAGCTCCAGGCCCTCCGCCTCCCAGACCTCCAGCGGCGGGCAGACCAGCGGCGCCATGAGCACCTCCGGCGCGGGCGAGACCAGGCCGGCCGCAAGCGAGGGCTCGGCGGCGAGCGCCTCCCTCATGCGGCCCTGGCCAGCGCCTCGCGGGCCAGGGCCAGCTCGGCGTCGCCGTGGGCAAGGCTCACGAACCACGCCTCGTACTGGGACGGCGGCGGGTAGACGCCCGCCTCCAGCAGGGCGCGCGCGAGGCGCCCGTAAGCCTCCGTGTCGCTGCGCGTCGCGCTCGCGTAGTCGGTCACCGGCGGCGGCGCGAAGAACGGCGTCAGCATCGAGCCGACGCGGTTCATCCCGATCGGGACGCCGGCGGCTTTTGCGGCTTCAACCATGCCGTCGGCGAGCATCGCGCTGAGCCGTTCGAGCGTTTCGTAGGCGCCCTCCTCCTGCATCACTTCCAACGTCGCCATGCCGCCGGCCATCGCCAGCGGATTGCCGCTGAGCGTGCCGGCCTGGTAGACGCTGCCGGCGGGGGAGATTAGTTCCATCAATCGGCGCGGGCCGGCGTAAGCCGCGCACGGCAAGCCGCCACCGATTACCTT
>JAWVEW010000092.1:0-5066 GCA_033856495.1 Miltoncostaeaceae bacterium
CGCACCGGCGCGGCCGGCCGTGCCGGCGAGTTGGCATGCCGCTTTGGCATACCTCGTTGGCATGGCAGATCCTGGGTGTCGTCCGAATGGGGCTGTGATGGCACTGTCCATCGAAATGGCCATTTGACCGTCACACCGGCGGTCAATTGGCCGCGGGCCATTCAGGCGCGCCAACGCCAGATCGCCACGACGGCCTGCCGCCCTGCGCGCCGGCGCGGCGGACCTTGCCGCGGGGCCGGTCGAGGCCGGACCGGGCACGCCCGAGCACCGGCGCTACGGCGCCGAGAGCCTCGCCCGGAAAGTGGCGATGATTCGGGCTGCGGCGGTCGTCTACCGATTACAACCGACCCGAGGGGGACCGATGGCCAGGCTCAGGCTCAGCATCACGATGTCGCTCGACGGCTACGTCGCGGGACCCAACCAGAGCGTCGAGCACCCGCTGGGGGAGGGCGGCCATCGGCTGCACGAGTGGGCGTTCGCGGTGAGGACCTTCCGCGAGACCCACGGAATGGAGGGCGGCGCGACCGGCCCCGACGACGACGTCGCCGCGGAGACGCTCCAGAACGTGGGCGCTCACATCATGGGCCGGAACATGTTCGGCGGGGGTGCCGGTCCCTGGGGCGACGATCCCTGGACCGGCTGGTGGGGGGACGACCCGCCCTTCCACGCGCCGGTCTTCGTCCTCACGCACCACGCCCGCGAGCCGCTCGAGATGCAGGGAGGAACGACCTTCCACTTCGTCACCGACGGGATCGAGGCGGCGCTCGAGCGCGCCCGGGACGCCGCCGGCGACATGGACGTCTCCCTGGGCGGCGGCGCCGGGGCGGCCCAGCAGTACATCAAGGCGGGTCTGGTGGACGAGATGGAGATCCACGTCGTTCCCGTGCTCCTCGGAGGAGGAGCGCGGCTCTTCGAGAACGTCGACGGCCGGCAGGCCGCATTCGAGTGCGTTCGCGGAATCTGCTCGCCGTCGGTGAGCCACTACAAGTACCGCCGCGCGAGCTGAGGTCAGAGGTCGGACGGTCCCACGATCTCGACCACGCGGCCTGCGCCACGACGGAGCCGCTCGTCGATCGTCAGGAGGGGGCAGCGGAGCAGCAGCGCGAGCGCGACGTACTCGGCGTCGTAGGTGCGCGCCCAGCCGAGCCGATCGGCGACGCTCCACGCCTCGAGATGCAGCCTGGCCGGCTGCCGGCGTGCAACGGGGCCGGCAAGGAGGCGCGACCTCGTGGCGTCCGTGAGCTCCCGGGTCGCCGCTCCCCGCCAGTGCGCCTCGTGGAGCGCCGAGAAGGCTTCGGACCACATGAGCGGAGGGGCGACCGGATCGAGATCCGCGAGCAGCTCGAGGCCCGCGCGCGACGCGGCAGCCTGCAGTGCGGCGCTCGCGTCCACGACGATCACTTGATCAGCGGGCCTCGCGCGTCCGGTGCACCAGGCCGACCCAGTCCGGCATGGGCTCTCCCGTCACGGTGGCCTCCCAGTCGTCCGGCATGGGCAGCGTCGGCGCGACGGCGAGCGCTGCGAGCTCCGCCTCGTCGATCATGTGCTGTGTGCCGACGCGATCCGCCCGGAGCCGCCCCTCACGGATCCAACGGCGGATGGTCTCCGGGTTCCTGCCGACACGGCGCGCGGCCTCGGGTACGGTGATCACGTGTTGTAGCGTACTACAACACGATGCCTGCGCCGGCGCGGTCTGGGCGCGGTGTCCTCAGCCCAACAGCGCCGGCCAGCGCTCGTCTCCGAGCGCCGCGTCCCAGAACATCCACTCGTAGGTCGCGGCCCGCAGCGCCGCCCCGATCGCCGCGGCGCGCTGGGCCGGCGCCAGCCCGGCGCCGGCCCGGTCGCAGGCGCCGATCGCGCCGAGGACCGCCTCCTCGAACTCCGGCCCGGCGTAGGCCTCGATCCAGGCCCGGTAGCGCGGGTCCGGCGACCCGCGCGCCACCAGGGCGCGCCCCACCTCCCAGTAGATCCAGTAGCAGGGCAGCACCGCGGCCACGGCCTCGTGGCGGTCCCGCAGCGCGCAGGCCTGGAGCAGGAACGACGTGTACGCGAGGCAGGTGGGGGAGGGCTCGGCGCCGGCGGCGGCCGCCGGGTCGATGCCCAGCGCGCCCATCAGCCGCTCGTGGAGCGCCCGCTCGACGTCGATCGCCTCGGCGGCGTGCAGGCAGAACATGCGCAGGTCGTCGGTGCTCCCCGCGCGCGCCGCGCAGAGCGCCAGCGCCCGGCTGTAGTCGGCGAGGTAGAGCGCGTCCTGGATCACGTAGCGGGCGAACGCCGCCTCCGGCAGCGATCCGTCCGTGAGCCCGGTCACGAACGGGTGCTCCAGGATCGCCCGGTACGCCGGCGCGATCGCGTCCCAGATCTCCTCGGAGAGCGTCAGCGCCACGGCGCCCCGGCCATCACGTCGACCGGCCCCGCGCCCTCGCCGAAGGGCCGGCCGCCGCGCACCGCCGCGGTGGCGGCGCGCTTGGCGCCGGCCGCGGCCTCGCGCAGCGGCAGGCCGCGTGCCAGCAGCGCGGCGAGGGTGGAGGAGTGGGTGCAGCCTGCGCCGTGGGTGGTCGCCCTCGGAAGCCGCGGTCCGGGGATGGCCATCACCCCGTCGGGGTCGCAGAGCACGTCTGCGCTCGTCGCGCCATGGCCGCCGGTCACGATCACGGCACAGCCGTGGCGCTCGTGGAGCGCACGCGCCAGGTGCCCGGCGTCGTCGCGGTCGCTGTCCGCCAGCGCCTGCGCCTCCACCAGGTTGGGGGTGATCACGCTCGCCAGCGGCAGGAGCTGTCGGCGCAGCGCCTCCTCGCCGCCGCGCGCCATCAGCGGCGCGCCGGACTCCGCCCGCAGCACCGGGTCCACGACGACCGGCACCTCGTCGGCGGGATCGAGGCCGGCGAGCGCCTGCGCGGCCGCCTCGACCGCGGCCGCCGAGCCCAGCATCCCGGTCTTCACGCCGTCCAGCCCGATGTCGGCCAGCACCGTCGCCACCTGCTGGATGATGAAGCCGGGCTCCACGGCCATGACCGCGTCCACGCCCAGCGTCGACTGCGCCGTCAGCGCCGTGAGGGCGCACAGGGGGAAGCCGCCCGCGCGCGAGTTCGCCTTGACGTCGGCCTGGATGCCGGCGCCGCCGCCGGAGTCGCTGCCGGCGATCGTGAGCACCCGCGGCAGCGCGCCCACGAGCCGGTCGCGGATCCGGGCGGCCGCCGCGGCAGGGTCGTCGGCGTCGACGATCGCGCGCACGCAGACCGCGCGGGTCGCCCCCAGCGCGCCGACGCGCAGCGCCCGGCGGGCGTCGATCGCCCCGATCGCGAACCAGGGAACGCGCGCCTCCCGGGCCGCGTCGGCGAGCGCCCGGAGGCCGATCGGCGCCCGGCCGGGCTTGGTCGGCGTCTCCCAGACCGGTCCCACCGACGCGTAGTCGGCGCCCTCGGCGGCGGCGCGGGCGAGCAGGTCGCCGCCGCGGGTGCTCCGGCCGACCAGGGCGCCCGCGCCGAGCAGCGCCCGCGCGGCCTCCACCGAGCCGTCGTCCTGGCCGATGTGGACGCCGTCGGCGCCGGCGGCGCGGGCCAGCGCCGGATCGTCGTTGACGATGAACAGCACGCCGGACGCGGCGGCGGCCGACGCGCATGCGCGCGCCTCCGCCAGCAGCGCCTCCGGCGTGAGGGAGCGGTCGCGCAGCTGGACCAGGTCCACGCCCCCCCGCGCCAGCGCGGGGATCAGGTCGGCCAGGCGCCCGGCGGCGATCCGTGCGGGCGCCACCAGGTAGAGCCGGGCGTCCGCGAGGCGCCGGCGCCGGTTGAGCGGGTCGCTCACGCCGGGGTCAGGTCCGGCAGCCCGGCGTCGGAGGTCGAGGCGCGTGCCACGTGGTCGACGCGGGGCACCCGGCCGGCGGCCAGCGCCTCGCGGCCGGCCTCCACCGCCAGCCGCAGCGCCCGCGCCATCCGCTCCGGGTCCCGCGCCCGGGCGATCGCGGTGGCCGAGAGCACGCCGTCGCAGCCGAGCTCCATCGCGAGCGCCGCGTCGGAGGCGGTGCCGATTCCGGCGTCCAGGATGACGGGCACCCCGACCGCCTGCCGCAGCATCTCGATCGCGGTCGGATTGCGGATGCCGAGGCCGCTGCCGATCGGCGAGCCCAGCGGCATCACCGCGGCGCAGCCGGCGTCCTCCAGCCGTCGGGCGAGCACCGCGTCCTCGTTCGTGTAGGGAAGCACCGTGAAGCCCTCGCCGACCAGCGTCTCGGCCGCCTGGAGGAGCTCGACGGCGTCGGGCAGCAGCGTCCGGCGGTCCCCGATCACCTCGAGCTTCACCCAGCTGGTCTGGAACGCCTCGCGGGCGAGGCGGGCGGTTGCGACCGCGTCGCGGGCGGTGAAGCAGCCCGCGGTGTTGGGCAGCACCCGGCAGCCGGCGCGCTCGATGGCCTCGTAGAGGCCGCCCGGCGCCTGCTCCACCCGCCGCAGCGCCACCGTGACGAGCTCGGCGCCGCTCGCCCGGATCGCGCGCTCGAACTGGTCGAGGCTGCGGAAGCCGCCCGAGCCGAGGATCAGCCGCGAGCGCAGCGCCTCCCCCGCGATGGTCAGCCGATCCTCCATGCCTCCTCCTAGCCCCCCGCGGTGGCGCGCACGATCTCCAGGCGCGCCCCGTCGGGGATCGTGGTCTCCTCCCAGCCGGCGCGGGGCAGCACCTCGGCGTCCAGCGCGACCGCCACGCCCCGCTCGTCGGCCCGCACGCCCACCGCCCGCAGCGCGTCGCTGACCCGCGCCCCGTCCGGCAGCTCGCGCTCCGCCCCGTTGATCACCACGCGCATCTCAGCCTCCGGCCGCACTCGCGGCCACGGGCCGGGCCTCGGGGAAGCGCTCCGGCGCGAACGGCTCGAGGACGTGCGGCGCCTGCCCCCCCGCCAGCAGCGCGGCGAGCGCCTCGGCCACGAGCGGCGTGAACAGGATCCCGTGCCGGAAGCCGCCGACCGCCCAGACCAGGCCGTCGGCGGGATCCTCGCCCAGCGCCGGGCGCCCGTCCGGGGCGGCCGGGCGCAGGCCGGCCCGAGCCTCGGCCAGGACCAGCTCCCCGAGCTC
>JAWVEW010000093.1:0-3158 GCA_033856495.1 Miltoncostaeaceae bacterium
CTTCGCCGGAAAGATCATCTGCCTCGCGATGATCGCGGTCTGGAACTTCGCGATCCTCGACCGGCAGATCTTTCGCAAGCGCTGACCCGCGGAGGAAGCCGGACCTACCAGCGGTCCCGGTGGACCACGTCCTCGAACGGGCGGCGGGCCGGGCGCCGCAGCGGCACGAGCGGCCGTTCGGCCGGGTAGCCCAGCGAGATCAGCCAGGCGCAGGAGCGGTCCTCGGGGAAACCGAGGAGCTCGCGGGCGAGCGCCTGGTCCGCGACCGCGGAATGAGCGCTTCCGACGCCGAGATCGGCGGCCGCGAGCATCATGCTCATGGTCGCCTGGCCCAGGTCGTACTGGATGGAGTCCCTCGTGCGCGGGTCGTCGGCGTCCGGTGCGATGAGCGCGATGGCGGCGGCCGACCCGGCCACGTGGCCGGCGCCCCGCCAGACCCCCGCCAGCCGGCGCAGCTGGTCCCGGTCGACGCACACCACGAAGTCCCATCGCTGGAGGTTCCGCGAGGACGGCGCCCGGCGTCCCGCCTCCAGGATCCGATCCAGGTCGCCGGCCGGGATCGGGCGGTCGGCGTAGACGCGCACGTCGCGGCGCGAGCGGATGGCGTCCCAGGTCTCCACAGCCCGATGCTACCGACCCAGCGTCGCGGGTATCTGGGCACCGTGTCCGCCTCGCCCTCTGCTGCCGAGCCCCCGGAGGGCCTCGTCTACCGACCGGAGTTCCTCGATGCCGACGAGGAGCAGGCCCTCCTCGCCGTCCTGGAGCCGCTGGAGTTCCACGAGATCCGGATGCGCGGGCAGGTCGCGCGCCGGACGGCGCGCCATTACGGCATCGACTACGACTACGAGCAGCGCGGCAGGACCGCGCCGGGGGAGCCCCTTCCCGAGTGGTTGGTCGAGCTTCGCGAACCGTGCGGGCAGCTTGCCGGGGTGCCTCCGGAGGAGCTCGTCGAGGCGCTCGTGCAGCGCTACCCGCCCGGAGCCACCATCGGCTGGCACCGCGACGCGCCCACCTTCGGCACCGTCGTGGGCGTCTCGCTGGGCTCCAGCTGCAGGATGCGCTTCCAGCGCGGCGGCGGCGAGCAGCGGCGGGTGTTCGAGCGGCTGCTCGAGCCGCGCTCGGCCTACGTGCTGGCGGGGGCTGCCCGCTGGTCCTGGCGGCACAGCATCCCGCCGACCCAGGAGAGCCGCTACTCCATCACCTTCCGGACGCTGAGGACATGACGGGGGAGGCGCCGGCCCGGGCCCTCTCGCGGGCTCCGTGGCTGGCGGCGCAGACCTGGGAAGACCTGCTCCTGGCCCACTGGCCGGTGGACCTCGAGCGGTTGCGCGCCGCGGTGCCCGCGCCGCTTCCGATCGACACCTTCGCGGGCCAGGCCTGGGTGAGCGTCGTCCCGCTCGCGATCCGCGGCTCGCGCCTGCGGCTGACGCCGCCGCCGCCCCTCGTCGGCGCCTTCCCGGAGGTGAACCTGCGCACCTACGGGACCGTCGGCGGCCGCCCGGGCATCGTCTTCCTGAGCCTGGACGCCGACAATCCGCTGTTCGTCGCTCTCGTCCGAGCGCTCTATCGGCTGCCCTACCTCCACGCCCGGATCCGGATGCGGCGCCGGGGCGCGACCGTCGAGGTGCAGGGTCGGCGGACGGACGGCCGAGCGCCCGCGGCGTCCTTCGCCGCCAGCTACCGCGCGGTCGGCGACGCGGCCCCGGCCGCTCCGGGCTCGCTGGAGCACTGGCTGGTCGAGCGCTACTGCGCCTACACGGCGGACCGGCGCGGGCGGCTGCTGCGGGTGCGGATCGACCACCCGCCCTGGCTCCTCCAGCCGGGCGAGGCGACCCTCCGGGTGAACGAGCTGGGCGCCGCGTTCGGGCTCGACCTGTCCGGCGGGCCGGCCCTGCTGCACGTCGTGCGCCGCACGCCCGCCGTCTTCTGGGCGCCGGCCCGGGTGCGCCCGGCGGAGATGGGCTGAGGGGCCTCGCCCGTTACCCGCACGGACCGGCCTCGAAAACGCGCTTCGGCGCCGGGCCCGACAACGACGTCTCGACAACCGCTAGGGTGGTTCCCTCGACAGGGCGTCTGGAGCAGCGGGTCGCTCCCAGCGTCGTGCGCGTCGACAAGCTGCCCCGGACCCCGGCGGCCTCCACGAGCGGAGGGCGCATGTGTGCCGGTTCGGGGGGGAACGCCCACTCCTCTCTCCGCTCTGCAGCCTCGAGGCACCCGATCTGCCTCGCCATGAGCATTCCGCGAGGGAGAGGAACGCATGGCCGTCGACATTCAGATTGGCGCCGCGCAGGTCCGGAATCGAAACCCCTGGGTGAGCTGGGTGCTCTCCTTCGTCACCCTGGGCGTCTACGGCGCCGTCTACTGGTACAAGATCAACCGCGAGCTTCGCGACGTGTCCGCCCAGCTGGGCCGCCCCTTCAACAACAGCCCCGGCAACGCGGTTCTCGCGGTCACGCTCGGCGCGCTGGTGATCGTGCCCGCCGTCATCAGCTGGATCCACACGGCCCGGCGCGTGCGAAGTCTCGAGGAGATGGTCGCTCCCGAGGCGGAGTGGGTCGGCCCCTCCTCCGGTATGACCGTGCTTCTCGCGCTCCTGGGGCACTTCCACATCGTCTACGTGCAGGGCTACCTGAACCGCATCTGGGAGCGGGCGTCCGCCACCCCGCAGCAGGCCCCGGTCGTGGCGGTGGCTGTCTAGGTCGGATCGGATGAGGCGACACGGGGGCGCCCCCTCGCGGGAGCGCTCCCGTGAGGGGCGTCGTCCAGCTCAGAAGGCCACGAAGCCGAACTCCGGCTCCACCCCGAGAAGCACCTGGCCCACGGCCTCGAGCCGGCTCTCGCAGGTGAAGCCGTGGTGGCGGACGGTCTGGATGTCGCGGAAGTGGCGCTCGATGGGGCTGCGCTCGTAGATGGCGCTCGACCCGGCGACACTGTAGACGAGGTCCACGGCCTCGACGGCGCTGCGTACCGCGTGCGCGCCTGCGAGAAGGTCCCCTGCGCGCTGCTCCAGCGTCAGGGTCCCCCCGGCCAGGACATGCTGCCAGGACTCCTCGGCCGTCGCGTGGAGGAACGCGCGCGCGGAGCGAACGAGCCCCTCGGCCGATCCCAGCCGGGCGTGCGTGACCGACCGGTCGCGGAGGGATCGCATCGAGCCGAGC
>JAWVEW010000094.1:0-9793 GCA_033856495.1 Miltoncostaeaceae bacterium
CGGCGCCGCCCACGTACTCGTGGTTGCCGACCGTCGGGTTGGGGACCGCGCGGAAGCGCCCGTAGAGCCCGGCGACGCCGGCGGGCCCGTACCAGTTGTCGAACTCGGTGGCGGTGCCCTTCTCGTAGACGTCGCCGAGATACAGGAACAGGTTGGGATTCCAGGAGTCGATGAGGCTCGTGACCCGCGTCTCGCCGATCTCGCCGCCGGCGCCGTCGCCGCTCGCCGCCAGCACGAACGGCGCCCCGGGCGCCGGGTCGCTGCCCGCCGTCGGGGTGAACGAGTTGGTGTTGACCGGCGGCTGGGCGACCCCGTTCGCGAAGGTCAGGCCGATCGAGGAGGAGGCCGAGCTGAAGCCGTCGCGCAGGAGGACCTGGGCGGACAGGGTGTGCGCGCCGTCCACGAAGCGTCCGCTCTTGAGGCTGAAGCCGTACTTCCCGGACCCGTCGGCCGCGTAGTCGGTGAGGAGGTACTGGCCGTCGAGGCTGAAGATCATGCGCTGCACGCCCTGGGCGCTCGCCGCGGGGCTGACCACGGCCGTCCCCGAGACGGGCGTCGCGCCCGTCAACCCGGCGCCGTCCGCGGGCGCCTCGATGCAGACCGTCACCGAGTAGGCCCCGGACGTGGGGCCGCTCGTCTGGCACGGGGTGCCGGCCGCGGCCGCGCGCCCGCAGGACAGCGCGAGGACCAGCGCGATGATGGCGGCCATCGCCGCGAGGAGGCCCCTGGGAGGACCTTGGCGGTCTCGGATCGTGGTCATGCTCGCCTTCCTGGCGTTTGGGCACTGCGGGCGGGCCCCGTCGCTGACGGTCCCCGACCGTCCCGACGGTGGCAGACGGATGGTCCGAACTGACCGCACGTTCGGGTGGTCGGCGCTTCGCCATGGGTCCAGACCGGGCCTGGTCCGATGGGTGGTCGGCCGCCCGGGCCGCAGGCTGCCCCGCGGCCGGGCGGCCCCGGCTCGGCCCGGCCCCGGCCGCGGCGCCCGCGCTAGACTTCCCGCCCCGCCCGGACCCCAGGAGGACCTCCGCATGGCCCACGTACAGCTGGTCGCGCAGGCTCGGCACGAGCTCGGGAGCGCCGCCTCCCGGCGGCTGCGCCGACGCGGCCTGATCCCGGGCGTCGTCTACCAGAAGGGCCAGGAGTCCATCCCCGTGACGCTCCCCGACCGCGAGCTTCGCCGGCTGCTGCACGGCGACGGCGCGCGGACCGCCGTCGTCGAGATCACGGTGGACGGGGAATCGGCCCGGATCACGCTGCTCAAGGACTGGCAGGTCGAGCCGGTGCGCGGCCAGCTGCTGCACGTCGACTTCCAGCAGGTCGACCTGACGGTCGCCGTCCGCGCTCAGGTGGCGGTGGTGCTGGTGGGCGAGCCGGCCGGAGTGCGCGATGGGGGCGTGCTCGACCAGGTGCTCCGCGAGGTGACGGTCGAGGCCCTGCCGGACAACCTCCCCGACATGATCGAGCACGACGTCAGCGGCCTGACCACCGACGGCGCCCTCCACGTGGGGGACCTGTCGGTTCCGCCCGGGGTCGAGATCATCGACGACCCGGAGATCGCGGTCGCCTCGATCCTGACTCCGAGCCTGGTGGAGGAGGTCGAGGGCGAGGAGGAGGCCGCGGAGGGCGAGGCGCCGGCGGCGGAGGCCGCGGCCGAGGAGCCCTCGGAGGACTAGTGGACCAACTCCGGCCACGTTGGTGGTTGGCCCACTAGCTGGAGGTGGCCGCCGGCGCAGCATCCCAGCCCACGGCGCCGGCCGAGTCCCCGCCGGTCCGTCTGGTCGTGGGCCTCGGCAACCCCGAGCCCCGCTACGCGCGCACCCGCCACAACGCGGGCCAGGTCGTCCTGGAGCGCCTGGCGGCGCGGCTCGGCGCGGCTCGCATGAAGCCGAAGTACGCGGGCCGCTTCGCCGAGGCCCGGGGCCCCGCCGGGCCGCTGGGGCTGCTCGTGCCGACCACGTACATGAACGCCTCCGGCGAGTCGGTCGGCCCCGCCGCCGGCGCGCTGCGGGCGCGGCCCGAGCAGGTGCTGGTGGTCCACGACGAGCTGGACCTGCCCTTCGGCGTGGTGCGCGGCAAGCGCGGCGGGGGCACGGCCGGCCACAACGGCCTGCGCTCACTGCGCGAGGGCCTGGGGTCGGGGGACTTCCTGCGCGTGCGCATCGGCATCGGCCGGCCGCCGGCGGACTTCCGCGGGGACGGGGCGGACTGGGTGCTGCGGCCCTTCGCGGAGCCGGCCGACGAGGTTGAGGCGACGCTCGAGCGGGCGCTCGAGATGGTCGAGGCCGTGCTGGCGGAGGGCATGGAGGCGGCGGTGTCCCGCTTCCATGCCGGCGAGCCGGGCGCCCGCGCGCGGGCGCGCCAGGACCGGCGGGCGGCGCTCGCGCCGGCCGAGGGCCAGGCGTCCGACGAAGGGGAGGCCGGGTGAGCCTGGCGACCTCGCTCGACGCCCTGCTGCTGGGGCGCGCGCCGCTCGCGCGCGCCGCCGCCTCGCTCGCCGCCTCGGGCTCCCGCCAGGAGGTCGCGCTGGCCCGCCCGGCCTGGCCGGCGGTCATCGCGGCGCTGCTGCGCCGCAGCGGCCGCCCGCTGCTGGTGGTCGCGGCGGCGGACGAGGAGGCGCGCGAGCTGGCCTCGGAGCTCGAGGCCCTGCTCGGCTCCGCGGACGCGGTCGCGCTCTGGCCCTCGCTCGGCGCCCCCCGCGGCGGCGCGGTCGGCCCGTCGCCTCATCTGGTCGGACAGCGGGCGCGGTCGCTCGGCGTGGTGGGGCGCCCCGGCACCGTCGTCGTCGCGGGCGTTCCGGCCCTGCTGGAGCGCGCGCCGGCCGCCGCGGGCCGCCCAACACCCTTGGAGCTGGCGGTGGGCGACCTCATCGGCCAGGAGGACCTGGTCGACCGCCTGACGGCGCTCGGCTACGAGCGCGTGCCCCAGGTGGAGGAGCGCGGCGACCTGGCGGTGCGCGGCGGCCTCGTGGACGTGTTCCCGACCACGGCCGACACGCCGGTGCGGCTCGATCTCTTCGGCGACGAGGTGGAGAGCATCCGCGCCTTCTCGGCCTTCACGCAGCGGACGATCCGCGACGAGCGCCGCATGATCGCCTGGGCCGCTCGCGACCCCGAGGAGGCGGAGCTCGCCGATCCGCTGACGGAGGCGCTGGCGAGCGGGGTCGCCGTCGTGCGGCTGGCGGCGGGCGAGCATCCCGGCGCCGCCCGGGCCGCGCTCGAGCGGCTGGAGGACGAGGCCGCCGCGGACGGGCTCTCCGATCCGGACGCGCTCGTCGCCCGCCTCGCCGAGGCGGCCGCGCTCGACCTGCGCCCGCCCTCGGGTCAGGTGGCGCCGGTCTTCGACGCCGCGGAGGCGCGCTTCGCCGTGCGCGGCATCGGCGAGGCCGAGGCCGAGCTGGCCCGCCTCGCGCGGGGCCGGATGCGGGTCGTGGTCGCGTTCCCTCGACGCGGGGACCTCGAGCGCGCCGCCCACCAGATGGGGCGCGTGCGCGCGGACCAGATCGGCCCCGAGGACGGGCTGCCCGAGCCGGGGGCCGTGGCGTTCGCGCGCCTGGGCGTGCGCGGCGGCTTCGTCTCGCGCGAGCTCGGGCTGGCGCTCATCCCCGAGACCGCGATCCTGCGCCGGCGGCGGCCCGCCGAGGCGCGCCTCGCGGTGGGCAAGCGGCTCTCGAGCTTCCTCGACCTGCGGATCGGCGACTACGTCGTCCACGAGGACCACGGCATCGGGCGCCTGACCGGCTACGAGACGCGCACGGTCGCGAACATCACGCGCGACTATCTCGCGCTGGCCTACGCCGGCTCGGATCGGCTCTTCGTCCCCCACGACCAGCTGGGGAAGGTCACCCGCTACGTGGGCGCCGACGGCAGCGCCCCGACCCTCTCCAAGCTCGGCGGCAAGGCGTGGGACCGGCTGAAGGCCAGGGCGCGCTCGGCGGCGCGCGAGCTGGCCGGCGAGCTCATCTCCCTCTACGAGGCCCGGGCCCGCGTGGAGGGCTTCGCGTTCCCCCCCACCGACGAGCTGATGGCCGAGCTCGAGCGGGGCTTCCCCCATCGCGAGACCCCCGACCAGGAGCGCGCGATCGAGGCGGTGGCCGACGACATGGAGCGCCCGCGGCCGATGGACCGCCTGATCTGCGGCGACGTGGGCTTCGGCAAGACGGAGATCGCGCTCCGCGCCGCCTTCAAGGCAGCCGCCGGCGGCAAGCAGACGCTGGTTCTGGCGCCGACCACGATCCTGGCGCAGCAGCACCTGGCCACCTTCCGCGAGCGCTTCCAGGAGCTGCCGGTGACGGTGGACATGGTCAACCGATTCCGCTCGCCGGCCGAGGTCCGCGAGATCCTGGGCCGCTTCCGGGAGGGGCGGCTGGACGTGCTGATCGGGACCCACCGGCTGCTCTCGATGGACGTGCAGCCGAAGGAGCTGGGCCTCGTGATCGTCGACGAGGAGCAGCGGTTCGGCGTCTCCCAGAAGGAGGCGCTCCGCCAGCTGCGGCTGCGGGTCGCCGTGCGGGCGATGAGCGCCACGCCGATCCCGCGCACCCTCCAGATGTCGCTCTCCGGGCTGCGCGACATCAGCGTCATCGAGACGCCGCCCGAGGGGCGGCGCCCCATCGCCACGCACGTCGGCGAGATGGACGAGGACCTGGTGCGCGAGGCGCTTCGGCGGGAGGCCGGCCGCGGCGGCCAGAGCTTCTACCTTCACAACCGGGTGGAGACGATCGACGCCGCCGCGGACGGCGTGCGCGCGCTGGCCCCGGAGCTTCGCGTGCTGGTGGCGCACGGCCAGATGGGGGAGGGCGAGCTGGAGGACGTCATGCTCGCCTTCGTCCGCGGCGAGGCGGACGTGCTCGTCTGCACCAGCATCATCGAGGCGGGCCTCGACATCCCGCGCGCCAACACGCTGGTCGTGGAGCGCGCGGACCAGCTGGGCCTGTCCCAGCTCTACCAGATCCGGGGCCGCGTGGGCCGCTCCAACGTGACCGCGCACGCCTACCTGCTCTATCCCGACGAGGCCTCGCTCACGCGCGACGCCGCCTCGCGGCTGCGGGCCGTGGCGGACTACACCGAGCTGGGCAGCGGCCTGCGCATCGCGATGCGCGACCTCGAGATCCGGGGCGCCGGGAACCTGCTCGGCGAGGAGCAGAGCGGGCAGGTGGCCGCCGTTGGCTTCGAGCTCTACGTCGACCTGCTGCAGGAGGCGGTCGCCGCCCGGCAGGGGGAGGCCGTCGAGGAGCGCGAGGTGCGGGTGGAGATTCCCGTGTCGGCCTTCATCCCCGCGGACTACGTGCCCTTCGAGGCGGCCAAGATCGACCTGCACCGGCGCATCGCGCTGGCCGGCGGGCTCGACGACGTGGCCTCGATCCGGGCCGAGCTGGAGGACCGCTTCGGGCCAGTGCCGGACCCCGTCGAGGCGCTGCTGGCCCTGCAGGAGCTGCGCGTGAAGCTGCGCCGGGCCGGCGCCCAGCAGCTCTCGGCGCGCGGCGGCCGCCTGTCGGTGGCGCCGGTCAGCCTCACCGTGCGCCAGCTGCGGGCGCTGCGCGAGGCCCAGCCGAGGGCCCTCTACGCCTCCCGGGAGCGGGCGGTCTCGGTGCCGGTCGGCGCCGGCGGCGAGGAGCGCATCGCCACCGCCGGCGAGGTCATGGACGCGCTGCTGGGCGCGGTGGCGCTGGCCGCCTGAGGCTCGTCTCCTGGAACGTGGCGGGGCGGATCGCGCTGCTGCCCGCCCAGGCCCAGGCGCTGGCCGGCGCGCAGCCGGACCTGGTCTCGCTGCAGGAGGTGACGGCGGGCAGCCTGCCCGGGTGGCGGGCCGCGCTGGCCGAGGCGGGCATGCAGAGCCTGGCGAGCCTCGGGCCCGACCGCGATCCGGCCGAATCGCGAGGCGCACGACGCTACGGCGTGCTGGCGGCCGCGCGCTGGCCGCTGCGTCCGCTCGAGCCGATCGGCGCGCCCTGGCCGGAGCGCGTCCTGTCCGTGCTGGTCCAGGCGCCGGGCGCGAAGCTGGAGCTCCACGGCGCCTACGTCCCCCAGGCGGCGAACGGCTGGGTGAAGGTCGAGACGCTGGAGGCCCTCCACGACGCGCTCGCCCGGCCCGGCGATCGCCCGCGAATCCTGTGCGGGGACCTCAACACGCCCCGGACCGAGACCGTGGACGGGCGCATCGCGACCTTCGCCCAGCGTCGCGTCGGCGCCAGGCCCATGCCCGAGCGGGGCGAGCGATGGGACCTCGCGGAACGGCGGATCCTCACGGCCCTCGCCGACCGCGGGATCGTCGACGTCTTCCGCCTGCTGAACGGCTACGAGGCGCGCGATCTGAGCTGGCTCTGGCCGGGACACGGCGGCGGTTACCGCCTGGACCACGCGCTCGCATCAGAGAGCCTGCGGCCGACCGCCTGCTGCTACCGCCACGAGTGGCGCGCGGCCGGGTTGAGCGACCACTCCGCGCTGCAGGTCGACTTCGCCGCCGCGTCGGCCGCGGCGGTGGAGCGCTAGCTCTCCTTCGTGCGGCGGGAGCCCGACCGGCGGGTCGTCGTCTTGGGGGCGCTCGCCCCGGAGCTCTTCCCGGTGGCCTTGCCGGCGCTCTTGCCGGCGCTCTTGCCGGCGCTCTTCCCGCTGCTGGCTCCGGAGCCCTTCCCGGCGCTGCCGCCGGATGCCTTGGCGCTGCTCGCGCCGGAGCCCGCGGCGGCGCTCTTGCGGCTGCGGGCACCGGACTTGGGCTTGGCCTCCTCCGTCGGGACGATCCCGGGCCCCTCGGACTGGCCCGCGACGATCGCGACGCCGGGCGCCTGAGGCTCCGCCTCACGGGACGGGCTGGGAACGATCTTCGTCGGCTGGTTCACCATGAGGCTGACGGGGTCGAGCACCGTCGGCGCGTCCGGTCCGGCGGCGACCGTGGTGCGCAGCTGCGTGCCGGGCGTGAAGCGGGGGGACCGGCGCGCGGGGATGCGGATCCGTGTGCCGGGCTCGCGCGGGTTGACGCCCTCGCGCTCGGCGCGGTCCACCACGCTGAACTTGCCGAAGCCGGTCAGGACCACGTCCTCGCCGGCGCCGAGCCGCTCCGAGATGCTGTCGATCACGGCGTCCACGGCGCGGCGCGCCGACAGCGGATTCAGCTCCGCGCGCTCCGCGACCAGTTTCACCAGCTCACCCTTGTTCACGCCGCCCCCCTCGTTGCTCGACCACGCTCTGTGCGGACGACGCTAACACCAGCGGCGGACGTTGGAGCGCGGTTTTCCCGCCAGGGGACCGGGTTTCGCGCCCGATCGGCACCGGCGTGGCGCCCGGACTACGATGGGCCGGTGAGCACGCCCCGAACCGGACGCTTCCTCGGCATGCCCTACGACTGGCGCCGGCCCACGCTGGAGCGGCTGCGACGGGAGGTCTGGGACCCGAAGGAGCGGCGCCTGCTGGTGCCCAAGGCCTTCGGCTGGGGCTACGGGCTCAACGTCGCCGAGCTCGCGCGCCGCGTCGGGCTGCGTCGGGACGAGCCGCAGGGACCCGACGGGGGCGGCGACCCCGCCTGAGCTGGACGGGCGGGCCGCCGGCGGTGCAGAGTGACGCCGACCGACCGGAGTCGCCCGTGGGGCTTGGCATCGTGATCGCGCTTCTGGCCGCCGCCGCGGCGGCGGTGGCGGCGCTGGGCGCGCTGTCGGCGGCCCGGGCCGGGCGGGAGGCCGTCCTCATCGCCCGCCGGGAGCGGCTGCGGGACCACTGGCGGCGCCTCGCGGAGGCGATCGACGGGGTCCGGCGGGCCGCCGACGAGTACCGCGCCGCCATGGAGCGGGGGCTCGAGCTGGCCAACGGCCATGAGCCCACCGCCCGCCGCGCCGAGGCGGTGCGCACCGCGGCGCGCGACTACCGCGACGCCTGCGCCCGGCTGCGCGTCACGCTGGCCGGCGGGCCGACGCCGCCGCGCTGGCGCCGCCTCCTGCCGGAGCTCCTCGACGAGCGGCGCCCCGAGGCCGTGGCGGGCACGACGATGGCCGAGGTCCTGCTGGAGGAGATCGGCGCGATCCAGGACCGGCTCGCGCGCGAGGACGAGGCCGACCGGCTGCGCGGGAGCGGCCCCGGCGAGGCGATCCGCCGCCGCGGCTGGGCGCTGGCAGCCTGGCTTCGGATGGCGCGGCTGCGGGCGCTGGGCCGCCGGCCGCCGGCGGGCGCCGAGGCGGGCGACGGACGCTGCGAAAGGCGCTCGGGGAGCCGCTGAGCGGCCCGCCGGCGGGGATGCCGAGGCGTCGCGGAGCGCCGCAAGGCCCGTGCTACCATCGCCTGCGGCATGCGCCGCGGACGTCTTTCCATCCTCCTCTGTGCGCTCGCGGTCGCCGCTCCGGTGGGGCTCGTGGCCTGCGGCGGCGGCTCCAACGGATCGACCACCGCGGCCGGCGAGGGGAAGGTCGGCACCCTTCCCGCGGGCGTGGTCGCGCAGGTGGACGATCGCCGGATCACGGAGGGCGCGCTCGACCGGGCGCTCCAGCAGTCGCTCGCCCAGATGCAACTGCAGACCCAGACGGTGCCGGCCGCCGGCACCGAGGCCTACGCCACCGCCCGCCGCAGCGCGCTCCAGAACCTGGTCGCCTCACAGATCTTCACGATCGAGGCCGCGAAGTGCGGCACTCCCTGCAAGGTCACGAACGGCGAGATCACGAAGCAGCTGGACAAGGTCAAGCGAACCTCGTTCGAGAACTCGCAGGCCAAGTTCGACGATTTCCTGAAGCGCTCGAAGTTCACGCTCGCCGACGCGAGCAGCCTGATCAGGACGCAGCTCCAGCGGCAGAAGATCTTCGCAAACGTGACCAAGCCGATCCGCTTCACGGCGGCCGAGGCGCTCGCGTACTACCGGTCGCACCGCCGGAACTACAAGAACCCGGAGCTGCGGGAGGCCCGGCACATCCTGGTCGCCACCCTGAAGGAGGCCCAGGACCTGCGGAAAGTCCTCACCGACGCCAACTTCGCCGACCTCGCGAAAAAGAACTCGCTCGACCCCGGGTCGAAGGCGCAGGGCGGCGATCTCGGCATCATCGCGCCGGGCAGCGGCCTGGTGCCCGAGTTCGAGAAGGCGCTCAACTCGCTGAAGCTCGGGCAGATCTCGCAGCCGGTGAAGACCCAGTTCGGGTATCACCTGATCGAGGTCACCAAGATCACGCCCGCCGAGACGCTGTCGTTCGCCAAGGTCAAGTCGAGCATCATCCAGACCCAGCTGCAGCTGCGCCGGCAGGCCGCGCTCACCAAGTGGCAGACGGACGTCTACCAGGGCTGGCGCAAGCGCACGGTCTACTCGTCGGCCGACCTGCTGCCCCCGCCGCTCCCCGCGCCGGCCACGGGCGTCACCGTCACCGCCGGCTCCACGGTCCCCGCGACCAACCCGTAGCGTGATCACGGTGGTGGGGCTCGGCCCCGGCGAGCCGGACGCCGTGCCGGCAGCCGCGCTGCGCGCCCTCGCCGAGGCGTCCGTCGTGTTCTCGCCGTCCCTTCCGGCGGCCCTCGAGGCCGCGCTGACCGCGGTGCTCGGCGCGGCGCCGCAGCCGCTGCCGCCCCTGGCCGGGCTGCCGCCCGGCGCCGCCATCGCCGCGCCGGACGCGGAGGCGCACAGGCTGGCCCGCGTGATGCCGGACGCCCTCACGTTCCCGGACCGCGAGGCGCTGCGGGCGCGGGCGATCGGCGCGCAGGTGGCCCGCCTGGCGGCGGTGGGCCTCGAGTTGCGCCGCGAGTGCCCCTGGGATCGCGAGCAGACCGCGGCCACGATCGTCCCCCACACCATCGAGGAGGCGTTCGAGGTCGCCGAGGCGCTGCCGGCC